>CAIQIL010000206.1 GCA_903871865.1 uncultured Burkholderiales bacterium | reverse complement strand
CGTCGGCCACCTGGCAGCGGCTGAAACGTGCGGCGAGGTCCCGCACCAGGCATGTCAGCGCCGCCGCAGGAAAGCCAACGAGCAGCACGTCCGACAGGGGCGCGAAATCACCCGGCGTTGACTGTGCCAAGGGCACGCGCAGCGTGAAACAACTGCCCTTGCCGGGCTCGCTGCGCACATCGATCTGCCCCTGCATGAGCTGTGTGAGGCGTTTGCAGATGGCCAGGCCCAGCCCCGTGCCGCCTTGTCCACGCACGCCGTCGTGGGCCTGCACGAAAGGCTGGAAGAGCTGGGCCATGTGTTGCTGTTCGATGCCGATGCCGGTGTCCGTGACCTGGACCACGAGGGTTTCGTCATCGGCGTCGAAGCGCATGCGCACCTCGCCCTGGTCGGTGAATTTGATGGCATTGGCCACCAGGTTGACGAGGATCTGCGCCAGCCGGGTGGCGTCGCCCACGGCGCCCTGGGGCACGCGCGGGCTTTCGTCGAGCAGCAGGGGCAAGCCCTTGGCCTCGGCGCGCAAAGCGGTCATGGCCACCACATGTTCCATCACCTGGGCCAGGGCCATGGGCTGGGGCTGCAGCAGGAGCTTGCCGGCCTCGATCTTGGAGAAGTCCAGCACGTCGTTGATGAGGCCCAGCAGGTGTTGCCCGGAGGCCAGGATCTGCTGGAAGGTGCGTGCGCTGGGGGTGCCGGCGGTGTCGCGGGCGCCGATCTGGGCCAGCCCGAACATGGCGTTGAGTGGTGTGCGCAACTCATGGCTGACGTTGGCCAGGAACTCGGATTTGGCCTGGCTGGCCGCCCGGGCCTGGCGCTCGGCCTGCGTCACCTGGGTGACGTCGAACACCATGACGAGGAAGCCGCGCACCTCGCCGTGGTCGATGTCCGGCAGGTAGTGCGCTTCGCTGATGCGCACCTTGCCGGGCTGGCCGGGCACGGGGATGTCGCGGATGAAGCATTGCCGCTCACCCAGCAGGGCGCGCTCCATGTGGCCGCGGTTGAGCTCGTAGAGGTCCGGCCCCAGCAAATCGCTGATGTGCCGGCCTTGAATCTCATGGGGCGTGACGCCGAACCACTCGCGGTAGGCGCGGTTGGCGAAGCGGTTGCGCAGTTGGGTGTCCCAGTAGCCCACCAAGCCAGGCACACCGTCCAGGATGGTTTGCAGCAAGCGCTGTTGGTCGTCGAGGGCCTGGGTGCGTTCCTGCACCCGTTGCGCGAGGGCTTCGTTGAGCGTTTGGAGGGATTCCTCAGCCTGCTTGCGTTGGCTGATGTCCATGACGATGCCGACGTAGGTTTGCACCTGATCGTCACGGCACACGCCGGGCTGCCCTCTGCTCATGAGCCAGCGCCCGGGCCCCCATTGGGGGTTGGTGCGCCACTCCACCTCGAAAGATTGGCGTTGTTCTACGGCCTTGGAGATGAGCGCGCAGGTGCGTTCGCGGTCGTCGGCATGAACGCTCAACAGCCAGTGCTCGTAGCTGGGTGTGTGCCTGCGAGGGTCCAGACCGTAGAGCGGCCAGACTTCTTCGGACCAGCGGTTCTCGTTGTTCTGGATGTCCCATTCCCAGAGCCCGGCGCGCGCCGCGCTCAAGGCCAGGGACACCCCCTCCTGTGACGGCAGGAACCGCCAGGGACCGACACCCTGTGCATCCGCTGAGCCCATGCTGCCTCCCGATGCGACGGGGCCTGGGCACCCGCTCAGACCCTCGACAAGAAAGGGGGCCCGCGGTCAATCCAGCGCGAGCAGCGCATGCGGACGACGAGCCCGATCGACGACTGCATCACAGGGACGAAACCCTGTGCCCGCCGAGGATATCTGATTTCGCCTGCGGACGGTTGATTTTCGGGCTCAGCGTTCAGGGCTCAGCGCCAGGCGTCGGCCGGCAAGCAGCTGCAGAACAGGTTGCGGTCGCCGTGCACGTTGTCCACGCGGCCCACGGGCGACCAGTATTTCTGCTGGCGCAGGCTGGCCACGGGGTAGGCGGCGGCCTCACGGCTGTAGGCGTGCGTCCACTCGGTGGCCAACAGGATGGCGGCGGTGTGCGGCGCGTTTTTCAGCGGGTTGTCGTCCTGCGGCAGGCGGCCTTGCGCCACGGCACGGATTTCCTCGCGGATGGCGATCATGGCGTCGCAGAAGCGGTCTAGCTCTGCCTGCGATTCGCTCTCGGTGGGCTCGACCATCAGCGTGCCGGCCACCGGGAAGCTCAGCGTGGGCGCGTGGAAGCCGTAGTCGATGAGGCGCTTGGCCACGTCTTCGGCGGAGACGCCGCTGCTGTCCTTCAGGGGGCGCAGGTCGAGGATGCACTCGTGGGCCACGCCGCCGCCCTTGACGGTGCTGCTGCCACCGCTGAAGTGGATGTCGTAGTGGTCGGCCAGGCGGGCGGCCACGTAGTTGGCGTTGAGGATGGCCACCTCGGTGGCGGCCTTCAGGCCCTCGGCGCCCATCATGCGGATGTACATCCAGCTGATGGGCAGCACGGCGGCGTTGCCCAGCGGTGCGGCCGACACGGCGCCCACTTGCGCCTCGCTGCCGATGCCGGCGGAACGGTGCGCGGGGAGGAAGGGCACGAGGTCATCGACCACGCAGACGGGGCCCACACCCGGGCCGCCACCGCCGTGGGGGATGCAGAAAGTTTTGTGCAGGTTGAGGTG
>CAIQIL010000205.1 GCA_903871865.1 uncultured Burkholderiales bacterium | reverse complement strand
TCCCAAGACAGTCCAGGCCGCGACCATGCAGGACGCCTTGCGCCGCGTGCTGGCGGGCGAGGTTTACCTGCCCGAACTGCTCGGCGCCGAAGAAGCCTGGGTCGGTGGCGATGAGCCCTTGGCCGCGGTGCCCGCGCCTGCGCCGCCCCCCGCAGAGGAAGAATCTCCCGAATCCCTGCTGGGCCTGTCGGACCGTCAGCTCGACGTGCTGCGCCTGCTCATCGAAGGCAAGCCCAACAAAGAAATCTGCCGCATGCTGGTGCTGTCGGAGTCCACCGTGAAAACGCACCTGTCGGCCATTTTCCGCAAGCTGCGCGTCAACAGCCGCACCCAGGCCGTGGTGGCCGTGGCGCGTGCCGGCGTGGCGCTGGGGCCGCTGTCGCGCAGGCTGTGATGCACCTGGCTGACGGCGTTGCTGACGCACGCGCCTGACAGCGTCAGGCGGCGCACGCCTTCGGTCTCAGGGTGAGCCCGCATTCGCGGGGGAGTGCCGCGCCGATCGGCCGAACGGACGAAGCGCCCGGGGGCCCGTTCTTGCTACGCTAGGCGCCATCAGACGCTGTCATCTCGATCTGTCGTGCGGGCCATGGTTTCCAAGATCATGGCCCGCATTTTTTCGCTCCTGAACGGCTTGTGCAGCACCGGCAGGCTGCTGCTGGCGAGCTCGGCCAGTTGCTCGGGCGAGGTGTCGCCGGTGAGGATGAGCGCGGGCAGCGTCGGCTGTTGCGCCCGCAGGTGGGCGATCACTTCACGGCCCGTGCCATCGCCCAGGCGGTGGTCTGAGACCACGAGATCCCACTGGCCGGCGGGCAGGGCCTTGACGCTGGCCAGGCCGTCGCCAGCGTGCACTTCGGCCACGCCCCAGCTTTGCAGGAGGCTCACGAGCGTGTCGCGCAGGCCGCGGTCGTCCTCGATGACCAGCACCCGCCTGGCGGGGATGGCCGGCAGCGCCGCCGATGCGCCTGTGTGCGCGGCCTCCAGCGCGTGGTCCGATGCAGCGGTGCCGCCGATGCCGTGAGCGCCGCCATGTGCACTGCCATGTGCCTGCACCAGCGTCGCGGCCGGCATCGTCACGCTGAACACCGAGCCCCGACCCACCACGGAGCGCACGCCCACCGCGTGGTCGAGCAGGGACGCCGCGCGCTGCACGATGGCCAGGCCCAGGCCCAGGCCCTGTGAGCGCTCGCGCGCGGGGTTGCCCAGTTGCACGAAGGCCTCGAAGATGCGCTGCTGGTCGGCGGGCCCGATGCCCGGGCCGCTGTCCCAGACCTGCAGCACCCAGGTGTGGCCACGCCGGCGCATGCCCACCAGCACGCTGCCCTGAGCGGTGTGGCGGATGGCATTGCCCACCAGGTTGCGCAGGATCTGCTCCAGCAGCACCGGGTCGGTCCAGACGGTGGCGTCGGTGGGGCGGATGCGCAGGCGCAGGCCCTTGTGCCGGGCCGACTCCATCTCGTGGTTGGTCACGGCCTCCAGCAGCGGCTGCAGCTTCACGCGGCGGCGCTGCACGTCCACCGTGCCAGAATCCAGCCGGGACAGGTCCAGCAGGCCCTTGAGCAGGCTTTCCATCGAGTTCACGGCGCGCGTCAGCCGGTCGGTCAGGCTGCGCAGGGCGGGGTCGGTCACGCGGGACTGCAGCAGGTCGGTGATCAGGCCGATGGCCGCCACCGGCTGGCGCAGGTCGTGGCTGGCCGATGTCAGGAAGTGGCTTTTGGCGGCGTTGGCCGCGGCCAGCTCGCGGGTGCGCTCGGCGACCTTGGTTTCGAGGTGCTGGTTGACCTCCTCGATCTCGTTGAACGCGTCGACGATGCGTTCGACCACCATCACCGAGAACGAGGGCAGGGCCATGGGAATGGCCCAGGGCAGCCAATAGGTGAAGTTGACATCGCCGACCAAGCGGCCCAACGCAAAGTCATGGATGCTGGCCAGCAGCACGACCAGCCAGCCCACACCCAGACCCAGCAGCGCTTTACGCGCCACGGAGAATCGCCCTCGCGTGAGCAACAGCAACGAAGGCAGCATCAACAGGATGAGGGTGCCTTGCAAGGCGTCGCGCACCCGCGTGAGGCCGGGGTCCCAAGGCATGGCGAGCAGGGCCAGCGTGGGGAATCCCAACATCACAAACCAAAGCACGCCATTGAATGCGCGCCAGCGTTGGTCCACCAGCGCCATGATGAACCAGCCTTGCACGCAGGCCGTGATCACGTGGGCGGTGAAGTACAGCCAGGAATCCAGGTTGGCCGACAGGTACAGGTCGCCCTCGACAAAGTAGCGGCAGTTGCGCAGCGCGCCCACGACGATCAGCAGTCCGAACAGCCCCGCTGCAGCTTCTTGTCGCCGAAGCCACCACAGCATCACGACGAACAGAGAGAAGGTGATGCACAAGATGTTGAGCACGATGAGAAGGTCTCGGGTGAGCCATTGCGCGTGCGCAAAGTCGTGCTGCAGATCCGCCTTGGGCGCCAGGACGGGTTGGGTGAGCCCACCCTGTCCCGCACAGTGCACCTCGATCTTCAGGTGGTTGACGCCGGCTCGCAGCAGCCCCCCCGGCACGTCCAGCAACTGGGGTGCAGGCAGGGCGAGCCAGCCGTCTCTGGGCAAGGTGCTGTGCAGCAGCTGCCCGTTGAGCCAGATGCGGTGGGCAGGGCTGAGCCGGCCAAAGCGCAGGGCCCAGGGCTGCGATGCGCTGCCGGCCGGGACATCGCTCGGCACTTCGAGCGTCACGGTGTAAGTTCCGATGCCGGTGAAGGGCAGGCCGTTGGGCTTCCAGCTGTGTGGCAAGGTCACTGGCAGGCCTTGCGCCAGCAGCGCGTGCGATGGCGAGGCGCTGCGCAAGGACACCAGCTGTGCATCCGACCAGCGCACGCCAGGGGCATCCTGTGGCGTCGGGATCAGCATCACCAAGACCCAAGCGATCAGCAGTGCCAGCAAGGCCAGCACCCAGCCCTGGCGCATGCCGCGCAGGATGGTGACGGACAGGGGATGTCGGGGCTGGGCTGCGGGAGGAGGGGGCGTCTGCGACATGGACGGGGGCACGAGGGTTTGCGGCAGGCGCAAACATGCGCCAAGGGTGACATTGTGCGCACGCCCGTGCCCTGTCTCAGGGCTCGCCACCTGGGGCGTTCGGGCATGCGGTGATATGACTGCCACTGTGCCCCTTGTTCGGGGGCTCACGCCGCGCAGGCTTTGCTGCAATCATGAGACGCAGTGGCCCGTCATGGAGGTCTGAGATGAGTGCTTGTACCGATCTGGTCCCGGTGAGCCGGGAAGGCTGGGATGGCAGCGAGGCGCGCGGTGCGCGGCATGGCGGGCGCATCCCGATCGCGCACATGCGCCATGTCTACCGCGTCGACGAGGTCGAGCGGCGCCTGGGCAAGCTGCCTGCGCGTGAGCACGAGTCCTTGCGCGCCACCTACGAGCGCATGCTGGAGAAGGGGCCCGATCGCTTCCAGGTCAAGCCTTCCGGCCTGCCCGCCATGGCCCACCTTTACGACGAGCTGCCCAACTTCCACGAGGTGCTCGACGACCTCAAGCGCCAGCTGGCCTTGTGCAGCGACAGCCACGACGCACTCGAGCTCACGCCCATGCTGCTGCTCGGCCCGCCCGGCGTGGGCAAGACGCACTTCGCCCGCGAGGTCGCGCAGCTGTTGGGCACGGGCATGGGCTTCATCTCCATGAGCTCGATGACGGCGGGCTGGGTGCTCTCGGGTGCCAGCTCGCAATGGAAGGGCGCGCGTGCCGGCAAGGTCTTCGAGACCCTGGTCGATGGCCAGTACGCCAACCCCGTCATGGTGGTCGATGAGATCGACAAGGGCGGCGGCGAGCACGCCTACGACCCGCTGGGCTCGCTCTACAGCCTGCTGGAGCACGACACCGCGGGCAGCTTCACCGACGAGTTCGCCGAAGTGCCCATCGACGCCAGCCAGGTCATCTGGGTGGCCACGGCCAACGACCTGCGCGGCATCCCCGACCCCATCCTCAACCGCATGAACGTCTTCGACATCGAGATGCCGGACGAGGCCGCGGCGCGCCAGATCGCAGCCAAGCTCTACCGCAGCATCCGCGCCGACCACGACTGGGGCCAGCGCTTCGACCCCATGTTGTCGGATGCCGTGCTGGGCGCCTTGGGCCGCATGGCACCGCGCGAGATGCGCCGCGCGCTGATGACGGCGTTTGGCAACGCCAAGCTCGATGGCCGTTACACGCTGGAGGCGCGCGACCTGCCCGATGCGGGCGCGAAGAAGTCCAGCATCGGCTTTGTGCAGTGAGTACCTGACCGGGGCTTGGGGCGCTGAAGTCCGGCGGCATGGGCCATACTCGGCCCATGCCTGCCAGCCTTGACGGCCGCCTGGTGGTGGCCATTTCCTCCCGCGCGCTCTTCGACTTCGAGGAAGAAAACCGCCTCTTCGAAGGCCAGGACGACCGCGCCTACATGGACCTGCAGCTCGACCGCATCGAGGTGCCCGCCAAGCCCGGCGTGGCCTTCTCACTGGTGCGCAAGCTGCTGGCCTTCAACCCGCCTGAGGCGCCCAGCCAGGCGCGTGTGGAGGTCGTCATCCTTTCGCGCAACGACCCGGCTTCGGGCCTGCGCGTGTTCCGCTCGGTGTCGCACCACGGCCTGGTGATCGAGCGCGGCGTGTTCACGCGCGGGCGCAGCCCTTGGCGCTACCTCAAGCCTTTGCAGGCCCACCTCTTCCTGTCGGCCAACGAGGCCGATGTGCGACAGGCCCTGGCCGCGGGCGTGCCAGCGGCGCGCGTGCTGCCCCATGCGGCCCGCGCGGGCGACGCCCATCCGGACGAGGTCCGCATCGCTTTCGACGGCGACGCCGTGCTGTTCTCCGACGAGGCCGAGCGCATCTACCAGCAAGGCGGGCTCGACGCTTTCCAGGACCACGAGACGGCGCGGGCCCGCAAGCCCCTGCCCGACGGGCCCTTTCGGCCCCTGCTGCAGGCCCTGCACGATTTGCGGCGCTCCAGCGAAACACCCGGCGGCCCGGCCATGCGCATCCGCACGGCGCTGGTCACGGCCCGCGGTGCGCCGGCGCATGAGCGCGCCATCCGCACCCTGATGGACTGGGGCATCGAGGTCGATGAGGCCTTGTTCCTGGGCGGCCTGCCCAAGGGCGAATTCCTGCGCGAGTTCGAGCCCGATTTCTTCTTCGACGACCAGACCGG
>CAIQIL010000204.1 GCA_903871865.1 uncultured Burkholderiales bacterium | reverse complement strand
TTCAACCTGCAGCAGGGCTACTTCGGCAACATGGAGAACACCCTGTGGCTGGACGGGGAGCTCATCCCGCTGGGCGCCGCCGACTTCCAGTTCGATGCCCAGCAGCCGCTGGCGCCCTGGGCCATCCGCACCGACGATGGCCTGCTGGACCTGCGCTTCGAGCCCCAGGGCGCCCGCTGTGCCGACCGCGACCTCGGCCTGGCCGCCAGCCGCTACATCCAGCCGGTGGGGATTTTCTCGGGCGAGGTGCGCCGCACCCGCCATGGGCCCAGCCGCCCGATCGACGGTTTGCTGGGGGTCACAGAGGATCACCGATCTGTGTGGTGAGGCCTGAGACATGATCCATTCGGATCATGCTGCGTGGGCACCATGCCACGCGCCAAGCGCAGCATGCCGGCTTGTTCTTGGTGAATCGGACCATGTCGCTGCACGCACACCTGCCGGAGGCTCCCGGCGTTCCAGTCCCCGGGTCGCGCAAGCTGAGCCGCTGGAGCGCGGTGCTCGCCTTGCTCGCCAGCGTGGCCGTGCTGGACGCGGTCACGGGCTACGAGGTGTCGGTGTTCCTGCTCTACACCATCCCCGTGGCGCTGAGCACGCACTACCTGGGCGTGCGTGCCGGCGTGATGGTGTCCATCCTGGCCACCCTGGCCTGGGCTTACGCTGACAGGTGGTCCGGGCACACCTACACGCGCGAGTGGATCCTGGCCGTCAACGCCCTCAACCGCTTCTGCTGCTTTTTGCTGGCGGTGATGGCCATCCGCTTCATCGAAGAGCGCCGTGCGGCGGTCGCTCTGCGCCTGCGGGCCTTCACCGGCGAGGTGCCCCACTGCACCCAGTGCGACAAGCTGTGCGGCGAAGACGGGCACTGGCGCACGCCCGAGATCTACCTGAGTGAGTTGGGCGGGGCGGAAGTGCTGCCGAAGGTTTGCCCGGACTGCGCGCGCCGTGTCTACGCCCGGGTGGCCTACCGTGAGCAGGCGGATGCCGCCACGGTCACGCCCGATGGACCGAACACGCAACAGGCGCACGCATGACACAGGAAGTCAGGTCTCCGATGGGTTTCAGAATTCTGCATTGCATCGCCTCGGTCAACCCCCAGGGCGGTGGTCCGATCGAAGGGCTCAAGCAACTGTCCGCGGTCAACCAGCAGCAAGGCCACCAGGTCGAGGTGCTGACGCTGGACAGCCCCGACGACCCCTGGGTCCAGGACTGCCCCATCCCTTGCCACGCCGTGGGCCCGACCCTGGTGGGCAACTGGCGTTACAGCCCGCGCTGGGCGCCCTGGTTGCGTGCCCACGCCCACGAGTACGACGCCGTCATCGTCAACGGCATCTGGCAGTACCACGCCTTCGGCACCTGGCGCGCCCTGGCTGGCACGAAAACGCCGTACTTCGTCTTCACGCACGGCATGCTGGACCCCTGGTTCAAGCGCACCTACCCGCTCAAGCACCTGAAGAAGTGGTTGTTCTGGCCCTGGGCCGAGTACCGCGTGCTGCGCGACGCCGCCGCCGTGATGTTCACCTGCGAGGACGAACGCCGCCTGGCACGCCAGTCCTTCTGGCTCTACAAGTGCGACGAGTTCGTGGTCAGCTACGGCACCAGCGCCCCGCCCGAGCACGAGGTGCGCCAGCGCGAGGCCTTCCTGCAAGCCTTCCCGGACCTGCAAGGCAAGCGTCTGCTGCTGTTCCTGGGCCGCGTGCACGAGAAGAAGGGCCCGGACCTGCTGTTCAAGGCCTTCGCCAGCTTGCGCGCGCGCCAGCCCGACTTGCTGCGCGACGTGCGCATCGTCATGGCCGGCCCGGCCGAGCACGCCTACGGCCAGGAGATGCTCAAGCTCAACCGCGAGTTGGGCCTGGACGACGTCACCACCTGGACGGGCATGATCTCGGGCGATGTGAAGTGGGGCGCCTTCCGCGCGAGCGAGGCTTTCATCCTGCCATCGCACCAGGAGAACTTCGGCATCGCCGTGGCCGAAGCCATGGCCTGCAGCGTGCCGGTGCTCATCAGCAACCAGGTCAACATCTGGCGCGAGATCCAGCAGTCGCAAGGCGGCCTGGTCGAGCAGGACACCCATGCCGGCACCGAGCGCCTGCTGACGCGCTGGCTGACCATGCCGCCCGAGCAGTGGGCCCAGATGCGCGTCAACGCGCGCCAGTGCTTCCAGCAGCGCTTCCTGATCGACCGCACGGCCGAATCCTTCATCGAGGCGATGGAGGTGTTCGGCATGCGCCGCCGCCCTGATCGGATCGGCGCAGCGCCCCGGTCGGTGTTGCCGGTGCGCGGTTCACTCTGAGCGCAGGCGCGCCTCGTTGGGGATGCCCTCGATGGGGCATTGCGCCGTGCCGATGGTCGGGCGCGTGAGGGCCTCGACCTTGCGCTGCGTGCCCAGCGGGTCGGTGACCCACTCGCGGTAGAAGCTGAAGGGGCACTCGGCCACGCCCTTGTCACCTTCGCCGGAGTTGAGCACGCCGGTGTAGCCGCGGTGCAGCAGCTTGAAGAGGTGGTTCTGCGATTGCCCGGTGTTGCGCGCATCGCGGATCAGGCGCTTGCTGAGCTGCGCGTACTGGATGCCGTGGTCCTCCTCGCCGCATTCGCCCAGGGTGCGGCCGTCGAAGCCGACGATGGCCGAGTGGCCGAAGTAGCTGTAGACGCCGTCGAAGCCGGCCGCGTTGGCCACGGCCACGTAGCTGTTGTTGGCCCAGGCCATGGCCTTGGCCATGAGCACCTGCTGCTCCTTGGCGGGGTACATGTAGCCCTGGCAGCGCACGATGAGCTCGGCGCCCTTCATGGCGCAGTCGCGCCAGATCTCGGGGTAGTTGCCGTCGTCGCAGATGATGAGGCTGACCTTCAGGCCCTTGGGGCCGTCGGACACGTAGGTTTCATGGCCCGGGTACCAGCCCTCGATGGGCGTCCACGGCATGATCTTGCGGTATTTCTGGACGATCTCGCCCTGGTCGTTCATCAGGATGAGCGTGTTGTAGGGCACCTTGCGCGGGTGCGCTTCGTGGCGCTCGCCGGTGAGCGAGAACACGCCCCAGACCTTGGCCTTGCGGCAGGCGTCGGCGAAGACCTCGGTGACATCGCCGGGGATGGTCACGGCCGTGTCCATCATCTCTTGCTTGTCGTACATGATGCCGTGGGTGCTGTACTCGGGGAAGATGACGAGGTCCAGGCCGGGCAGGCCCAGCTTCATGCCCTGGACCATCTCGCTGATCTGGCGCGCGTTGGCCATCACCTCGGCCTGCGTGTGCAGGCGCGGCATCTTGTAGTTCACGACCGCGACACCGACGGTGTCGTCACTGCTGGAAATGTCGCCGTGCAGCATGGGGATCTCCTGTGAGGGATGGAACGGTGGGGGATGGGGCGGTGGGGAAAGCAACGCTTGCCATTGTTCGAAGCCGCGTGCTGGCGCTCAATACGTTGTTTGACGCAGGTGGAAGGCTTTGCGCTGGCGCCATCACGGTGTCGCCGGGCATGGCGCACAATCCGGGTCCGCCGTGCACCCTCGTGGTGCCGGCCTTCGCCTTTGTCCCCACCATCCGTTTCCGTGGAGAACGCCTTGAGCAACCTGATCGACCGACTCCAGCGCCTGGGCCTGGCCGGCCTGCAAGGCATGCGCCGCGGCATCGAGAAGGAAGGTTTGCGCGTCGGGCCGGACGGTGTGCTGTCGCGCATGGCCCACCCGGAGGTGCTGGGCTCGGCCTTGACCCACCCGCACATCACCACGGACTTCAGCGAGTCCCAGCTGGAGCTGGTCACCGGCGTGCACGCCCGCATCGACGATTGCCTGGCCGAGCTGCGCGACGTCCACCGCTTCGTCTTGCAGCACCTGGACCAGAACCCCGGCAGCGAGCGCATCTGGGCCTGCTCCATGCCCGGTGAGCTGCCCGCCGATGCCGACATCCCCGTGGGCTGGTACGGCCCTTCCAACGTGGGCATGGCCAAGCGCGTGTACCGCAACGGCCTGGTGCACCGCTATGGCGCGCGCATGCAGACCATCTCGGGCATCCACTACAACTGGTCGCTGGCCGGTGCGACCACCGAAGACTACTTCGCGCTGATCCGCAACTTCCGCCGCCACGGCTTCATCTTGTTGATGCTGTTCGGTGCCTCGCCGGCGGTCACGCGGAGTTTTGCGCAGGGCCTGGACCATGGCCTGCAGCCGCTGGGCGATCACACGCTGTACCTGCCGCACGCCACCTCGCTGCGCATGGGCCGCCTGGGTTA
>CAIQIL010000203.1 GCA_903871865.1 uncultured Burkholderiales bacterium | reverse complement strand
GAACACGCCGGAAGACCATCCCGCGCGCTCCATGCACGACACCTTCTATGTGGAAGGCGGCCACTTGCTGCGCACGCACACCAGCCCCATGCAGGTGCGCTACGCCGTGCAGCACGTCCAGGCGCATGCCGAGGCCATCGCGCGCGGTGAGCGCATGCCCGAGATCCGCGTCATCGCGCCGGGCCGCACCTACCGCGTGGACAGCGACGCCACCCACTCGCCCATGTTCCACCAGTGCGAAGGCCTGTGGATCGGCGAGAGCGTGAGCTTCACCGACCTGAAGGCCGTGCTGGGCGATTTCTTCAGCACCTTTTTTGAGACGAACGAGCTGGACATCCGCTTCCGCCCGTCCTTCTTCCCCTTCACCGAGCCCTCGGCCGAGGTGGACATCGCCTTCTCGTCCGGGCCGCTCAAGGGCCGTTGGCTGGAGGTCGGTGGTGCCGGTCAGGTGCACCCGAACGTGGTGCGCAACTTCGGCCTGGACCCGGAGCATTACATCGGCTTTGCTTTCGGCCTGGGGCCGGACCGCCTGACCATGCTGCGCTATGGTGTCAACGACCTGCGCCTGTTCTACGAGGGCGACCTGCGCTTTTTGCAGCAGTTCCAGTGAGGGCAGGGGGCTGGCCCCCTTGTTGTCTTGCCCCAGGTTTTCCGCACGATGTCTTTGGCGTCGTTTGACGCCCAACCCGCTTGATGAAGGATGTCCGAATGAGCTCGCTGTCTTCTGCCTCGACTTCCCCCTCGACGTCGGTCCGTGCTTGGGCTGCCCAGGAGGCTTCCAAGCCTCTCGCGCGTTTCGACTACGACCCAGGCCCTCTGGGCACCGAGGAGGTCGAAATCCGCGTGGAACACTGCGGGCTGTGCCACTCTGACCTGTCCCTGATCGACAACGAGTGGGGCTTCTCCAATTACCCGATCGTTGGCGGGCACGAGGTCATCGGCACGGTGGTGGCTTTGGGCGCAGGCGCCAAGGGCCTCAAGCTGGGCCAGCGCGTGGGCCTGGGCTGGATGTCGGCCAGCTGCATGAGCTGCGCGAGTTGCCTGGGCGGTGAGCCGCAACTCTGCCGCGCCGGTGTGCCGACCATCGTGGGCCACCATGGCGGCTTTGCCGACCGCGTGCGCGCCCACTGGCTGTGGACCTGCCCGATCCCCGAGGGCCTGAGCCCGGCGAAAGCCGGCCCGCTGCTGTGCGGTGGCATCACGGTGTTCTCGCCCTTCCTGAACTTTGACATCAAGCCGGTGCACCGGGTGGGCGTGGTCGGCATTGGCGGCCTGGGTCACTTGGCGCTGAAGTTTGCGCGTGCCTGGGGCTGCGAGGTCACGGCCTTCACGTCGAGCGAGTCCAAGCGCGACGAGGCCCTGGCCCTGGGGGCGCACCGCGTGGTGTCCAGCACCGATCCGAAGTCGATGAAGTCGATCGCGGGGCAGCTCGACATGGTGCTCGTCACCGTCAACGTCATGCTGAACTGGAAGGCGCTGATGTCCACGCTGGCGCCCAATGGCCGCTTGCACCTGGTGGGCATCCTGCCGCAGCCGATGGAGGTCGAGGCCTTCCCGCTGATCGGCGGCCAGCGCAGCGTGTCGGGCTCGCCCACGGGTTCGCGCCAGGACATCGACACCATGCTGGCCTTCGCCGCACGCCACGGCATCGAGCCGCAAACCGAACACTACCCCATGAGCCGCATCAACGAGGCCCTGGACCACCTGCGCGCCGGCAAGGCCCGCTACCGCGTGGTGCTGGACGCCGACAGCGCCGATGGCGCTGGCCCTGCGGCCTGATGCCCTAGGGCCTGATGCCCTATGGCCTGAAGAACTGAATTTCCGAGGATCCCTTCCATGCAATTCCCCGAGTCCTGGCTGCGCAGCTTTTGCAATCCTGACCTGACCACGCAGCAATTGGCCGACCTGCTGACCATGGCCGGTCTGGAAGTCGAAGAGCTGCAACCTGTGGCGCCGCCTTTCACCGGCGTGGTGGTGGCGCAGGTGCTGGAAGTGGCCAAGCACCCCGATGCCGACCGCCTGAACGTGTGCAAGGTCGATGCCGGCACGGGCGAGGTGCTGCAGATCGTGTGCGGTGCGCCCAATGTGCGCCCCGGCATCAAGGTGCCTTGCGCCACCGTGGGTGCCGAGCTGCCCCCGGGCGCTGACAGCAAGGACGGCAAGCCCTTCGTCATCAAGAAGGGCAAGCTGCGCGGCGTGGAAAGCCTCGGCATGCTGTGTTCGGCCAAGGAGCTGGGCGTGGCGGAAGAGTCCAACGGCCTGCACATCCTGGCCGATGACGCGCCGGTGGGCGTGAGCATCCGCGAGCACCTGAAGCTGGACGACACCCTGTTCACGCTCAAGCTGACGCCCAACCTGGCGCATTGCCTGAGCGTGGCTGGCATCGCGCGCGAGGTCTCTGCGTTGACGGGCTCGCCGTTGACGCTGCCCGCTTCCGCACCGGTCCAGCCGGCCAGCGACGCGCGCCTGAAGGTGAATGTGCTGGCGCCCGAGCTGTGCGGCCGTTTCGGTGGCCGCGTCATCCAGGGCGTGAACCCGCAGGCCCAAACGCCCGACTGGATGGTCGAGCGCCTGGCGCGCTGCGGTCAGCGTTCTGTGTCGGCGCTGGTGGACATCTCCAACTACGTGATGTTCGAGCTGGGCCAGCCCTCGCACGTGTTTGACCTGGACAAGATCCACGGCGAACTGACGGTGCGCTGGGGACAGGCGGGCGAGACGCTGAAGCTGCTCAACGGCAACACCGTCACGCTGGACGATCAGGTCGGTGTGATCGCCGATGCGAACCAGGTCGAGTCCCTGGCCGGCATCATGGGCGGCGATGCCACCTCGGTGGGTGACGACACGAAAAACGTCTACCTGGAAGCCGCGTTCTGGTGGCCCAAGGCCATCGCGGGCCGCGCCCGCCGCTACAACTTCTCCACCGACGCATCGCACCGCTACGAGCGTGGCGTGGACCCGGCGCCGACGGCGCAGCACATCGAGCGCATCACCGCGCTGATCCTGGAAGTCTGCGGTGGCCAGGCTGGTCCGCTCGACGACCAGACCGTCAACGTGCCGACCCGCCAGCCCGTGACGCTGCGCCTGTCGCGCGCCCAACGCGTCATCGGCATGCCGGTGAGCCTGGCCGAGGTACAGACGGTGTTCCAGCGCCTGGGCTTGCCCTTCAGCACCCAGGCCGTCACCTCCGCGCAAGGGGATGACACCCACCTGGTCGTGACACCGCCAAGCTGGCGCTTCGACCTGCAAATCGAAGAAGATTTGATCGAAGAAGTGGTGCGCGTCATCGGCTTCGACAAACTGCCTCGCCGTGCGCCCAAGGCCCCCGTGCAGGCGCAGGTGCGTCCGGAAGCGCGTTGCGGTCTCTACGCTGTGCGCCGTGCGGTGGCCGCCCGTGGCTACCAGGAGGCCATCACCTTCAGCTTCGTCGAAGCCCGATGGGAGGCCGACTTTGCCGGCAACGCCAACCCCATCCAGCTGCTCAACCCGATCGCCAGCCAGTTGTCGGTGATGCGCTCGACGCTGGTCGGCAGCCTGGTCGAGGTGCTCAAGACCAACCTGGCGCGCAAGGCCGAGCGTGTGCGCCTGTTCGAGGTGGGGCGCGTGTTCCGCCGCGATGCGTCCGTGGCCGATGGTCCGCAGAGCGTGGCAGGCTTCGACCAGCCGGTGCGCGTGTCAGGCTTGGCCTATGGCCCGGCCGATGCGCTGCACCATGCGCGAGGCGCCCTTCGGGCTGGCCAGCTGGATGACCAGGTCCACGTCGCCCCAGTCCACCCCGAGGTCGAGGGTCGAGGTGCATACCACCGCGCGCAGGGCGCCGCGCGCCATCG
>CAIQIL010000202.1 GCA_903871865.1 uncultured Burkholderiales bacterium | reverse complement strand
GCGGTCAGGCCTGGAGATGCTGGACAGGCCGGTACTTTTTCGTGGCATCTCTAGGCCGTCACAGTGCTAGGCGCGAGGCATGGCGGCCGGGGGGAGGGTAGCTGGCCCCCCGTGTCATGCCTGGCGCCTGGCGCGGCGGCGCCCGGGTGTGCCCAGCAGGTACATCACCAGGGCGGTGGGCGCCACGCCGTAAAAGACGAGGGTGATGACCGCGCCCAGGTAGGTGCCCTGCGGGCTGGTGGCCTCGGCCAGGGCCATCATCAAGGCCACGTACATCCAGGCGATCGCGACGATCCACATCTTGCGTTGCTCGGTTCGTGTTCAGCGGGCGCCCCGCGGGTTTGATCAGGATCAGTCCCGATCAGGCGCTTGTTGGAATGATGCCAAAGTTGTGTGATGGCGCCGCGCAACACTGCGGCTGCGTTCAGAATATGGAAACATCTGCGGGTCAGCATTCCTGATCTGGCCAGCTGAGATTCAGCACCTAGGAGACATATGGCTGTTCCACCACGGTCCCGCGCACCCCGCGCGCAGGCTGCATCCGAAGCTTCCTCTCGTGCCACCGCAGGTGACCGATCTGATGCGAGTTCCGCACCGAAAAAACCGACGGTGACGGCCGCCGCCAAGACCGTTGCGCCAGCGAAGAAAGCAGCGGCCAAAACCGCCGTCAAAACCGCCGTCAAAGCCGCCGTCAAAGCCGCCGTCAAAGCCGCCGCCAAGACTGCGCTGAAAAAGGCGCCTGCCCGCAAGGCCGCGGCTGGCAAGGCCTCTGCGGCCCAAGCGGCTCCCGCGGCGCCCCAGGCTGGCGCGCACGCGGCCGTGCCACCCTTCGGCGCAGCCTCTGCCGGTTTCAGCGCCTCCTCGGCCACGGCCACCGCCGCCTCTGTCACCGAGGCCTGGCGCGAACAGGTCGCCGCGGCACAGGCCTCGATGGCCAAGACTTTCGGCGCCAGCGCCAGCTCTCCTCAGGACATGATGGGTGGTCTGCGCCAGATGTTCTCCGGGGAGGGACTGCCCGCCTGGGCTGCGCCAGGGCAGCCTCAGGCCCCATCGCTGTCTGCCCTGCAACCGATGGCCCAGGCCGTCGAGGCCATGGGCCAGAGCGTGGGCGCCACGCTGAAGTCCCTGGTGGGCTTGTCCATCGCGCCTGAGCAGCTTCAGGGCATCCAGCAGGACTACCTCCAGCAGGCCAGCGCGCTGTGGAACCAGGCCCTGAACCAGCCTGCCGATGTCAAGATCGGCGACAAGCGCTTTGCCGCACCGGAGTGGACGCAGCAGCCCGGCAGCGCCTTCATGGCCGCCCTGTATCTGCTGAACGCCCGCACCCTGCAGCGCCTGGCCGACAACCTGCAGGGCGAGGAAAAAGCCCGCCAGCGCGTGCGTTTCGCCGTGCAGCAATGGGCCGATGCCGCAGCCCCGTCGAACTTCCTGGCGTTCAACCCGGAAGCCCTGGCCAAGGCCGTGTCCACCAAAGGTGAAAGCATCACCCAGGGCCTTCAGCACCTCTTCCAGGACATCCGCCAGGGCCACATGTCCCAGACGGACGAAAGCGTCTTTGAAGTCGGCGTGAACGTCGCGACCACCGAAGGCTCGGTGGTGTTCGAGAACGCCTACTTCCAGCTCATCGAGTACACGCCGCTGACGCCCAAGGTGCACGAGACGCCTTTCCTGTTCGTCCCGCCGTGCATCAACAAGTACTACATCCTCGACCTGCAGCCGGACAATTCCGTGGTGCGCTACCTGCTGTCGCAAGGCCACCGCGTGTTCATGGTCAGTTGGGTCAATGCCGATGACAACCTGGCGCAGTCCACCTGGGACGACTACGTCGAGCACGGCGTGGTCAAGGCCATCGACGTCACCCGCGACATCACCGGCGAAGACCAGGTCAACGCACTGGGCTTCTGCGTCGGCGGCACCCTGATCGCCACGGCCCTGGCCACGCTGGCCGCGCAAGGCAAGAAGCCGGTCAAGAGCCTGACCCTGCTCACCGCCTTCCTGGACTTCGTCAACACCGGCACGATGGACGTGTTCGTGGACGAGGCCATGGTGCGCATGCGCGAGATGTCCATCGGCCCCAACAGCCCGGCCAAGGGCGGCCTGATGCGCGGCGGCGAGCTGGCCACGACCTTCTCCTTCCTGCGCGCCAACGACCTGGTCTGGAACTACGTCATCGGCAACTACCTCAAGGGCGAAATGCCCCCG
>CAIQIL010000201.1 GCA_903871865.1 uncultured Burkholderiales bacterium | reverse complement strand
CGCAGACGCGGGTGGCCAAAGCGCTCGATGTAGAGGTCGGGGCCGCCCAGCCAGCCGCTGAGGAACCAGAACAGCTTGTCGCGGGCGCTGTCCAAGGTGTCGCCATGGACTTCGCGCAAATCGGCGTAGCCCGGCTCCAGGTCCATCAGGTCGTAGAAACGATCGACCAGGGCACGCACGCGCGCCTCACCGCCCAGCCACGCATAGGCCGTGGTGGCCGTGCCCGGCCCTGGCGTTGCCTCTTCAGCCACGGTCAGCCGCGGGCGTGGAGGCGCGTGGCCACCTGCACCACGCCCTGCGCAGCGGCGCTGCCGGGGTGGAGCTCCAGCAGGAGCTGGCGTTTTTGCACGGCGTCGCGCACGCTCGGGTCCAGCGGGATGTCGCCCAGGAAATACAGCTTCGGGAAGCTGCCATTGGCACCTTGCACAAAGCGCTCGACCACTTGCTGCAACTGATTGCAGATGGCGCGGCCGTCGCCCTGTCGGGTGACCTGGTTGACCACCAGGTGCAGCTGCTCGCGCGATTGCTGCGAGGCCAGCACCTTGATGGTGGCGTAGGCATCGGTCATGGAGGTGGGCTCGGGCGTGGCCACGACGATGACCTCTTGCGCCATCGACACCGCGTACAGCACCACGTCCGAGATGCCCGCACCCGTGTCGATGAGGATGACGTCAAAGCGCGGCTTGACCGCCTCAAAGATGGTGCTGAGCTGGTCACGCACCTCGGGCGTCAGGCGGGAGTACTCCACCAGGCCGGAGCCGGCCAGCAGCACGGAGAAACCACCCGGTGCGGGCAGGATGGCCTCTTCCAGCTCGGCCTTGCCCGTGAACACATCGTGCAGCGTGATCTTGGGGTAGAGGTTGAGCACCACGTCCAGGTTGGCCAGACCGAGGTCGGCGTCCAGCACCAGCACCTTCATGCCCTGGCGCGTCAATGCCGCAGCCAGGTTGGCGCTGAAGAAGGTCTTGCCCACGCCACCTTTGCCGCTGGTGATGGCCACCGTGCGGGCGAGTCTGGGCGTCGTGGTCGGGGCTTGGGGGGCGGGGGCGGTCATGGACTCCATCATTCCGTTGTTTTCGGCATGGGGTCCCCACTACCTGAGGGTTCAGTGAGGTCAGATTGCGTGAGTCCTGCGAACAACAAGCCTTTTTCCTCGGCGCTCACCACCGTCAGCGGCGGCATGTCGAGGCAGGTGCGGTTGCGGCCTTCGGATTTGGCGCGGTAGAGTTGCTGGTCGGCGCGCTCGGACCACAAGGCCGCCGAAGAACGCACCCAGGGGGGCGCGAACGCCCCGCCGATGCTCACCGTCACACTCAGGGGCTGTCCGCCAACGATGACGGCCGTCTTGGCGGCCACCTTCTGGCGGATGCGCTCGGAGACGGCCTGGCCGAAAGCCGGCGGGCAATTGGGCAGGATGATGGCGAACTCTTCGCCACCCACGCGCGCCACCAGGTCCATGGGGCGCACGCAGTCTTGCAGGCACTCGGCCACCGCGCGGATGACCACGTCACCGGCGGCATGGCCGTGGGTGTCGTTGACCTTCTTGAAGTGGTCGATGTCGGCCAGCAGCAGCAGGGCGGGCTCGCCGATGCGGGCCACGCGGTCCACCTCGCGGGCGATGGCGGACTCGAACTGGCGGCGGTTGTTCAGGCCCGTGAGGGCGTCCCGGCTGGAGAGTTCGCACAGGCCATCGACCACGGCCTGCAGCCACGATGTGCTGCCCTGCAGCGCGCCGTCCGGTGCCGTCCAGCCCGCTTGCAACAGCAGGCTCATGGCGGCATCCAGGCGCAAGCCATGGGGCGTGGCAGCGGAGGGCTGCACACCACTGGGGTCGGTGTTCGCGCAGGCCAAGGTGCCGTCAGCAGGGCGATCGGCGGGTGGCTGTGACGCGAAGTCGATCAAGGCGATGATGGGCTCCACAAGGGTGTGCTTCAACGCTCCAAGTCTAACAGCCACCCGCCACCGCCACTGTGGAATAAGCCCGGGAATGCACCCGATCTTGCAGGCTAGGCGCTGCGGTCAGGGCAGGCAACCTGCAGGGCGTGGGTCAGCAGCTCAAGCTCTGCCGCCCACCTTCCGATATCCCATGACGAGAGTCCCTCCACCTGCCGCCAACGACGCCCGAGCCGATGAACCCAGTCCACGACGCTTCGAACCTCACGGTTGACCGTGAGTTCACCTTCCATGCGCGCGACTTCGCTCGGGTGCGCACACTCATCTATGAGCGTGCCGGCATCAGCCTGCACGAAGGCAAGCAGGCCATGGTGTACAGCCGCCTGTCGCGCCGCCTGCGCGACACGGGGCACCAGTCTTTCGAAAGCTACCTGCAGTGGCTGGAAAACAGTGGCGCCCACCAGAACCAGCAGGAGTGGCAGGAGTTCGTCAATTGCCTGACGACCAACCTGACCTCCTTCTTCCGCGAAGAGCACCACTTCCACACCCTGGCCGAGTGGCTCAAGGCGCGCGGCAGCAAGCCCACGCGCATCTGGTGCTGCGCCGCCTCGACGGGCGAGGAGCCCTACTCGCTGGCCATCACCGTGGCCGAGAACCTCGGTCTGCACGCCCCGGTCAAGATCCTGTGCAGCGACATCGACACCAATGTGCTGACCACCGCCTCGCGCGGTGTCTATGACGCCAACGCGCGTGGCCTGTCGCCGCAGCGCCTGCGCAGCTACTTCCTCAAGGGCAAGGGCGCCAACGAGGGCAGCATCCGCGTCAAGCCGGAGCTGGCGCGCTTCGTCGAGTTCAAGCCCTTCAACCTGATGCAGACCAGTTGGCAGCTCGGCGAGGCCTTCGACATCGTGTTCTGCCGCAACGTGATGATCTATTTCGATGCCCCTACGCAACGCAAGGTGCTGGAGCGCATCCATGGCGTGATGAAGCCCGGCGGTAAGCTGTTCGTGGGCCATTCCGAGAATTTCACCGAGTCGCGCGACCTCTTCCTCTTGCAGGGCAAGACGGTCTATGACCGGGTCTGACCCAGCCAGCCAGCAAGGACCACCAGATGATCAGCAGCACACCGCTGGGCGCCCCCCGCGCAGGCATGCACCCTCCCGCAGCACCGCCGGCCATGGGCCTGCAGCTCAACCGCACCGACCGGCTGGTGCGCCTGAAGGCCCGCGTGGCCAAACCGGGTGAAGCCTCTTTCTTCTTCTACGACGCGCACTTCAAGTCCGAGGCGGTCAAGATCCTGCCCGGCGAGTACTTCTGCTACGACGAAGACCTGCTGATCATGACCACGCTGGGCTCGTGCATCGCGGTGTGCCTGTGGGACCGCCAGGCCAAGGTCGGTGGCATGAACCACTTCATGCTGCCCGACAACGGCGGTGGTGCCAGCGATTCGGGCCGCTACGGTTCCTACGCGATGGAGTTGCTCATCAACGAGATGATGAAGATGGGCGCCTCGCGCATGACCATGGAAGCCAAGGTCTTCGGTGGCGGCGCCGTCATCAGCGGCATGAGCACCATCAACGTCGGCGAGCGCAACACCACCTTCGTGATGGACTACCTCAAGACCGAGCGCATTCCTGTGGTCTCCAAGGATGTGCTCGACATTTACCCACGCAAGGTCTGCTTCCTGCCCTTCAGCGGCAAAGCCATGGTCAAGCGCCTGGCCCCCAGCAACCCGGATGCGATCGTGCAGCAGGACCGCGCGGCCGCCCAGAAGGTGGTGCCGGTGGCGTCCAGCGGTGGCTCGATCGACCTGTTCTGACTCGGAGACAAGGACATGAGCAAAATCACAGTGGTGGTGGTGGACGATTCCGCCCTGGTGCGCAGCATGCTCACCGAGATCATCAACCGCCAGCCCGACATGACGTGCATCGGTGCGGCCGCCGACCCCTTCGTGGCGCGCGAGATGATCCGCAACCTCAACCCCGACGTCATCACGCTGGACGTGGAAATGCCTCGCATGGACGGCATCGATTTCCTGTCCAAGCTGATGCGCCTGCGCCCGATGCCGGTGGTGATGGTGTCCACGCTGACGGAGCGCGGCGCCGAGGTCACGCTCAAGGCCCTGGAGCTGGGCGCGGTGGACTTCGTGGCCAAGCCCAAGATCGGTGTGGCCGATGGCCTGCGCCAGTTGGCCGATGACATCACCGACAAGGTGCGCATCGCGGCCAAGGCCCGCATCAACCGGCTGCACCTGCCCGCGGCTGCGCCTGTGCCCGCCGGTGCTGCAGGCGCGCCTTCCACCTCGGTGCGCAGCAGCGGCGCCACGGCAGCCCCGGCACCGACCAAACCCGCGACCACGTCGCCGGGCCTGGGTCGGCTGCCCACCGAAAAACTCATCTTCATCGGGGCCTCCCCGGGCGGCACCGAAGCCACGACGGAAGTGCTGGCCTCGCTGCCCGCGGATTCGCCCGGCGTGGTCATCACCCAGCACATGCCGCCGGGCTTCACGCGCAATTACGCGGCGCGCCTGGACAGCCTGTGCAAGATCAGCGTCAAGGAGGCCACCGACGGTGAGCGCATCCTGCCCGGCCACGCCTACATCGCGCCCGGTGGCTTGCACCTGAGCGTGGAGCGCTCGGGCGCCAACTACATCGCCCGTGTGCAGGACGGTGACCCGGTCAACCGCCACAAGCCCAGCGTGGAGGTGCTGTTCAAGTCGGCCGCGCGCGTGGTGGGCCCCAACGCCATCGGCATCATGCTGACGGGCATGGGCGCGGATGGCGCCAAGGCCATGCGCGAGATGAAGGACGCCGGTGCCTACTGCGTGGCCCAGAACGAGGCCACCTGCGTGGTCTTCGGCATGCCGCGCGAGGCGATTGCCGCAGGTGCCGTGCAAGAGGTGTTGCCGCTCACGCAGATCGCGCAGCATGTGCTCGACCACCTGCGCGCCACGGTGGGCCAGGCGCTCAGCCGGGTCTGAGGGGTCTCTGACGGGTTCCGCGCGGCTCAAGGCCGCCCGACGAACACCATGAAGGTGGCGCCCACGCCGGGGCTGTGCACGATGGCCCCGTACACCGGGCCCACCGCTGTGTCTGCGCCCAGGTAGAGGCTGGTGCCGGTGCGTTTGCGCGCGCTGGCGAAATCCTGGCGCTGCTCCCAGGCCTGGCCACCCTCCCAGCTCACGCCGAAGAAAGTGCCACGGGTCAGTGGCGCCGGCGCCAGGCGCACTTGGTAGCGCAGGCGCAGCAAGGCCACTTGCTGGCCGCTGACCTGGAAAGGCGCAAAGCCTGACAGCTGCTGGAAGCCACCCAGGCCGTAGCGCGGGATCTGCGAGGCCACGCCATCGGACAGGTCCAGCCGCGTGAAGGCGCTGAAGGTGTGCACACCCCACGAGCGCACGGCCTGGGCCTGCAGGTTGAAACGGCGGATGGGGCCATCGGCGAAATCATCGCGGCTCAGGCGCCGCCCCTGCATCCACTGGCTTTCCAGACGCCAGCCCTTGGTCGGGAAGAAGGCGTGGTCGAGCTGGTCGAACACCGCCCGCAGGCGCCAGCCGCGCTCGTGCCAGCGCTCGCTGCGCAGGCCGCCGTCGAGGCCCTGTGCGGCGCGCGCCAGGCTGTAGCTGCTGCTGACCAGGGTGGGGTCGTCGCGCCAGAGTTCGTCTTGCAGGCCCAGGCGGATCTCGCCCAGCTCGCGCCAGTTCACGCCCACATCGCCATGGAAGGCCACGGTGTGGCGGTCCACTTCGGCATCGGCCTTGGCTTCGGGCACGAGGTGGTAGTCCAGCGTGCGGCGTTGGACCGCGCCCGAGGCGGACACGAAGCCCTCCAGGCCATCGGGCAGGCGGAAGTTCATGGGCCGGTACAGCTCGGAGACCACCGCTGGCGAGGTGCCCAGGCGCACGAAGTTGCGCCACTCGGCGCCCGAGGCGTCCAGCCAGTGGCGGTTGTGCGCCAGCTTGAGGTTGAAGGCGCTGCGGCCGCGGTTGTCGGCGCTGAAGTCCAGGCCCATCTGCAGGTAGTTCGGGCCCCAGGGCTTGTCTTCCAGGTCGAACACCAGGCCCTGCTCGCCGTTGACCATGCGGACCAGGCGGTAGTCGGTGCGCAGGTAGTCGCCCGAGGCGGCCAGCATGGTCAGGTCGCGCTCGGCCTTGGCCACGCTGAAGGTCTGGCCGGGCTGGCTGGCCAGCAGGTCCGGGCGCGTCTCAGGGTGGGTGATGTCGGTGCCGGCGAAGCGCACGAAGTCCAGCACCGGCTTGGGCTGCACGCGCAGCTTGCGGCGGGCCTGCCACTCGGCATAGGCCTCGGCCGACTCAAGCGCGAGCGCTTGAACGATGTGCGACTTCAAGTAATCGCCGCGGTTCTTGAGCGTCTCGGCCAACTCACGGATTCCGTGTCCGACGGTGACGACGAACATTCCCATGGAGTCGCGCGGCCCCTCGGACAGGGGCGAGGCGTAATCAGCCAAGCAGAGCCGTCACAGCCTTGATGAGATCTGCCGGCGTATTGGACGGAACAAACTTGTCGATATTCACAAAGGTTTCCTCGGGTCGGTGGATGCCGCTACCGTCATACAGAATGATGGGGATGCCGCGGGCCGAGGTATAATCCGCGAGGCTTTCGGCGATGCTGGTCCCCGTGGTCCCGGCAAGCACCGACTTCAGCAGGATGATTGCGGGGTTGTGGAGTTGAAGGGCTTCTGCGAGGCCGTGGCCGTTGGACAGCATCACAGCATGGTAGCCGGCGATGTTGAAGGACGTCTTCAGGCGGGTATTGAGGAGTGGTTCGTCCTCCAGGATCATGACCTCGCGGTGCTGTCGAGCGCCGGAAGCGGGGTCCAGTTTCCCTGCCTGTCGGGTCTTCAGGAGAATGCGCTTAACCTCAGCAAGGAGTTGGGAGGGATCACCGCCCTTTGAAAGAAAGCCCTCAACGCCGGTCGTCTGGAAGAACTGATCCATATTCGACCGCGCGGTGAATACCAGAATCGGGTAGCGGGGTTTGCCGTCAGGCCCCGAAAGCTTCTTCAGGACGGAAAACCCTGTCATTCCCGGCATGCTGACGTCTAATATAATGAGGTCAGGCGGCTCAAGCCGGAGTGCCT
>CAIQIL010000200.1 GCA_903871865.1 uncultured Burkholderiales bacterium | reverse complement strand
GTGCAACTCGCCACGGGCCAGCGCGGGCTTGAGCATGTTGCCCGCGTCCATGGCGCCATCGGCCTTGCCCGCACCGACCATGGTGTGGATCTCGTCGATGAACATGATGGTCTGGCCTTCGTCCTTGGCCACTTCCTTGAGCACGTTCTTCAGGCGCTCCTCAAAATCACCGCGGTACTTGGCACCGGCCAGCAGCAGGGCCATGTCGAGCACGAGCACGCGCTTGCTCTTGAGGCTGTCGGGCACTTCGCCGGCGACGATGCGCTGGGCCAGGCCCTCGACGATGGCGGTCTTGCCCACGCCGGGCTCACCGATGAGCACGGGGTTGTTCTTGGAGCGGCGCTGCAGCACCTGGATGGCGCGGCGGATTTCCTCGTCGCGGCCGATGACCGGGTCGAGCTTGCCCTGGCGGGCGCGCTCGGTCAGGTCGAGCGTGTACTTCTTGAGGGCTTCGCGCTGGCCTTCGGCCTCGGGGTTGTCGACCTTCTGGTCGCCCCGGACGGCCTTGATGGCCGCTTCGAGCGCCTTGCGGGTCAGGCCGAAGTCGCGCGCCAGCACGGCGACTTCGCCCTTGTGGTCGCACAGGGCGAGCAGGAACATCTCGGCGGCGATGTAGGCGTCACCGGCCTTGTGGGCTTCCTTCTCGGCGCCCTGCAGCAGGCTGACGGTGTCGCGGCCGGCCTGGACCTGCTCGGCGCCTTGCACCTGGGGCAGCTTGTCGATCTGCTTTTCCAGGGCGGCGGCCAGCGGGGCGACCTTGACGCCGGCTTTGTCGAGCAGGGCCTTGGGGCCGTCGTCCTGGCGCAGCATGGCCAGCAGGATGTGGGCGGGTTCGATGTAGGGGTTGTCGCGCGTGACGGCCAGGCTCTGGGCCTCGGTCAGCGCTTCCTGGAAGGTGGAGGTGAGTTTGTCGAGTCGCATCGGGCGCTCCTGGGCAGGTTGAGGGGGCGAGCCTCGTGCCCGGTGGCACAGAGTTCGTCCGGTTGCTGCGCAGATGGTGCGGCACCGCGGCATTTCAAGGGCAAAGCCCCTGCGCCGGGGTGGGTTGGCGCGCTGGCGTGGCACTGGCTTGCGCCAGATCAAACGGCCCTCAGGCCAGGGTCAGGCCGCCAGCGGCTCGCAAATCACCCGGTTGCGCCCGGCCTGCTTGGCCTCGTAGAGGCGGGTGTCGGCGCGCGAGAGCACCTCGTCCAGCGGGTGGGCCGTCTGGTGGAAGGCCACGCCGATGCTGACGGTCACGCGGATGCGCCCGGCGCGCGACTCGCAGGGCTGGGCCTCGATGGCCTGGCGCAGGCGCTCGGCCACGGTCTCGGCGTCCTGGCGGCTGCGCACGGGCAGCAACACGGTGAATTCCTCGCCGCCGTAGCGGGCCAGCAAGGCGTCGTCGCGCAGGTGCTCGGTCATCACCGCGCTCAGGTGGCGCAGCACCTCGTCGCCCACCAGGTGGCCGTGGCGGTCGTTGATGGCCTTGAAGTGGTCCACGTCGAGCATCAGCGCGGCGATGCCGCTGTCCTGGCGCGCCGGCTCTTGCCCGGCCAGCAGGCGCTCGCCATGCTCGCGCAGGCCGCGCCGCGACAAGGTGCCGGTGAGGTCGTCGCGCAGCGCGCGCTCGCGCAATTGCTGGTTGAGGCGGTCGTTGACGATGGCAAACACCACCGAGGCCACCGACAGCGGCAGCAGCCCCACCCCGACCGCCGAGGCCGGCAGCAGCCAGTCGGGGGCGAAGAGCAGGTGGTCAGGGTAAGGCCCGGCCCAGTGCAAGGTGTGCCAAAAGATGAGCACCCAGTCCAGCGAGAACAGCCCGGCCACCACCAGCAAGGCGAGCTCACCGCCGCGGCGCACGGTGGCGCGCCGCAACAGCACCCCCTGGTCGATCAGGGTGCCCAGGGCGATGAAGCTCATGACCGCGGCCTCCACCACCGCGAAGGTCGCGTCCGAGGTGGCCGCACCGGCCCACCACAGCAGGCCGCCCAGGCCAAGCGTCAGCGCGACGCCCAAGGCCGGCGGTGTGCGCTGCCCGTTGAGTTGGCGGAATCCCCAGGCCATGAGGGATGCGCCGATGGCGGCGACCCCGATCATGGCGTGCATGCCCTGGGCGCGCGCCTCGGCAGGCTGGATGCCCACCCAGAGGAAGCCGGCCAGGCACAGGAAGGCCAGGCGGTAGAGCCACAGCGCCCGGCGCACGCGCGGGCTCTCCACGCGCACCAGGGAGATCAGGCCCAGGCCGAACAGCGAGCCGGCGCCCGCGAGGGTGTAACAGGTGAAGACGTCGATGGAGGCCATGCCCAACTTCGGGACGGATGTGATCGCTTATCGGCGCTTGCGGCCGTCAACTTGACCCGTTTGAGGTGCAGGCGCAGCTCAGGCCATCCAGGCCCGCATCAAGCGGGCCCCGAGGGCCGCACAGGCCAGCGCACCGACAACGTGGGCCAAGGTGTGGGCCAGCGCCAGTTCGAAACGCCCGCGCTCCAGCAGGGCCAGCGATTCCGCCGAGAACGCCGAAAACGTGGTGAAGCCGCCCAGGCCGCCGGTGACCAGCAACAAGCGCAAAGCTTCCGAAGGGTAGCGGTCCAGCCAGGCGAAAGCCAGCCCGATCAACAGGCCACCCAGCGCATTGACAAACAGCGTGCCCAGGGGGAAGCCCGCCCAGATGGGGTTGAACCAGACACCGGCCTGCCAGCGCGCCAGGGCGCCGACGGCCGAGCCCACGGCCACGGCCAGGGCAGCGGCCAGCGGGCTCATGGCTGGCCTCCCGGCGCTTGCCAGCGGGCGGCGGCTTCGGCGTCGCTCTCGCGCGAGGCGACCCAGCGGGCCTCGCCCTGGGCTGCTTCGCGCTTCCAGAACGGCGCCTGGGTTTTGAGCCAGTCCATCAGGAAGGCGGCGCAGTCAAAGGCTTCGTGGCGGTGCGCCGAGGTGACGGCCACCAGCACGATCTGGTCGGTGACGGCCAGCGGCCCGACGCGGTGGATGACGCGCACGCCGCGCACGTCGAAGCGCTGGCGGGCGCGCACGATGAGTTCGGCCAGGCTGCGCTCGGTCATGCCGGGGTAGTGCTCCAGCGTCATCACGGCGGCGGGGTCGGGGCTCCATTCGCGCACGGTGCCCACGAAGCTGACGACGGCACCGACCTGGGCATCGCCCGCGCGCAGGGCTGCGACTTCGGCGCCGAGGTCGAAATCTTCCGGGGAGACGCGCACGCAGGCCAGGGCCTGCTGGAGGGCTTGCTGCGGAGCTGGGGCGTCGGGGGTGGCGTGCTGCATGGCCTCAGCCTCCGGTGACGGGTGGGAAGAAGGCGATTTCGTCACCCTCGGCCAGGGCCTGGTCGGCGTCGCACAAGGCCTGGTTGCAGGCGGTGCGCAGGCCGCGGTCGGGGTCGAGCGCCTGGGCGTGCGCGGGCGAGCGCGACAGCAGCCAGGCGTGCAACTCGCCCACGGTGCGGGCCGGTGTGTCGGCCAAGGAGACAGTTTCCTGGGCGCCCAGGCGTTCGCGGATGGCGGCGAAGTAGCGGATGGTCAGGGGCATGGGGGGACTGCGGAGGGGGTTGTGATCAAGGCCGACGTCAAGGCTGACGCTCTGCGGCCGCAGGGTGCAGCAGCTCGGCCGAGGGGATCCAGCGCACCACGTCGCCCGGCTGGACGGTGGTTTGCGGCGGCAGGTCCACCACGCCATCGGCCCAGGACGCCGAGGTCAGCACGCCCGAGCTCTGGTTGGGGAAGAGCTCGGCGTGGCCGGCGTCGTTGAGGCGCACGCGCAGGAACTCGCGGCGCTTGTCGGGCTTGGGCCAGGCGAAGGCGGCGGGCACGGGCAGCGAGCGCGGCAGCTGCCAGCCCTCGCCCGCCAGCAGGCCGATGACCGGGCGCACCAGCATCAGGAAGGTCAACCAGCTGGCCACTGGGTTACCGGGCAGGCCCATGTAGAGCGCGCGGCTGCCATCGGCCCGGGTCAGCCAGCCGAACACGAAGGGCTTGCCCGGCTTGATGGCCAGGGCCCAGAAGTCCAGCCCGCCTTCGGCCTGCACGGCCTGGCGCAGGTGGTCCTCCTCACCCACCGACACGCCGCCGCTGCTGATGACGAGGTCGTGCTGCTCGGCGGCCGCGCGCAGGGCGGCGCGGGTGGCGTCCAGCTGGTCGGGCACGGTGCCCAGGTCATGGGCGGTGGCGCCGGCCGCCTGGGCCAGGCCCAGCAAGGTGTGGCGGTTGCTGTTGTAGATGGCGCCAGGCGGCAGGGGCTGGCCGGGCAGGACGAGCTCGTCGCCCGTGGTCAGCACGGCCACCCGAGGGCGCGCGAACACCGGCAGCTCGGCACGGCCCACCGAGGCGGCCACGCCCAGCGCGGCGGGGCTCAGGCGCTTGCCCGCGCCCAGCACGGTCTGGCCGATGGCGATGTCTTCGCCGGCACGGCGGATGTTTTGCTGCGCGTGCACCGGCTGGGTGAAACGGACCTGGCCTTCGGCGGCACCGGGCTCGGTGTGCTCCTGCATGACGACGGCGTCGGCGCCGGCCGGCACGGGTGCGCCGGTGAAGATGCGCGCACAGCTGCCTGGCTGCAGGGTGGCGCCGGTCTGGCCGGCGGCGATGCGCTGGGACACCGGCAGGCTGCGGCCTGGTTCAGCCAAGTCAGCCAGCCGCAGGGCATAGCCGTCCATGGCGCTGTTGTCGTGCGGGGGCACGGCCACGCCGGAGACCACGTCCTGCGCCAGCACGCGGCCGAGCGCGTCTTCCGTGGCGAGTGGCTCGGTGGCGGGCGCGTGGGGGTGCCGGGTGAGCGCCTGTTGCAGGCGGGACCAGGCCTCGTCCAGGGGGATCAGGGGTTGGAAAGTGGGCGACACAACAGCTCGGGTGCAGGCAAATGACAAGGCCGTCAGTGTGTCACCAAAGGCCACCCGCTGCCGCTGGCGCCACAATGGGACATGCCCTCAGCCCCGCCCCAGCCCCTGCGGCCAACACCCACGCCGACGCCCTCCCCGTCGCGCTCGGCGGATGTCGCCCAGCGCCCCGAGCCGGTGTCACCACGCATCGACGACCCGATGGCCTTGCTGCTGGCCTGCCACGACAAGGTGCGGCGCTTTGCCGACCTGCTGCTGCGGCTGCAACAGCACGCCGCGGTGCACGGCCGCGACGCCCAGGCCCGGGACGCCGCCAGGTCGGTGCTGCGCTACTTCGAGGTGGCCGCGCCCCTGCACCACGCCGACGAAGACGAGGACCTCTACCCTGCCCTGCTGGCCCTCGGCGATGCC
>CAIQIL010000199.1 GCA_903871865.1 uncultured Burkholderiales bacterium | reverse complement strand
CCTGGGTTCATGGCTTGCGGTGCAGGCGCAAGGCGAAGCCTGCCGCGATGACCAGCAGCACGCCGGCCAGCTGCACCACCTTGCGCGGGTCGCCGCCCAGCAACGACTGGTAGTACAGCGGCAGCGTCAGCATCTGCAGGATCATGGGCAGCACGATGAAGGTGTTGAACAGGCCCATGTAGACGCCCACGCGGGCCGCCGGGATGCTGTCGGCCAGCAGGATGTAGGGGTTGCCCATGATGCTGGCCCAGGCCAGGCCGACACCCAACATCGGCACGAACAGCCAGGCCTTGTCGTGGATGCCTGGCAGGCACCACATGCCGATGCCCGCCAGCGTCAGGCACAGGGCATGGACGCGCGCCGGCCCGAAGCGGCGGCTGAAGGGGATCATGGCGAAGGCCGACACGAAGGCCACGAAGTTGTAGAAGCCACCGATCTGGCCATTGAGCAAGCCCGCTTCGCGGAAGCCCGCCGAGGCCGCATCGCTGGCATCGAACATGGACTTGGCCAGCGCAGGCACGATGTAGATCCAATAGCACAGCATGCCGTACCACTGGAACAGCTTCATCCACCAAAGGCGGCGCATGGTGGGCGGCATGTCCTTGACGGCCTCGGCGATCTCGCGCAGCGTGGCCATGAAGCCGCTCGGTCGGGCGCGCATCTCGGCCCGTTCGGCGGGCGTCAAAGGCAGCTCGGGCGTGGACTTCACCGACCACCACACCGTGGCGATCGACATCACCGCGCCGATCATAAACGCGATCAAGGTGGCCTGCGGGATGCCATTGCTGCCCACCGCGTCGCGGTCCAGGCCCCACCACACCAGCAGGCTGGGCGTGAGGTAGGCCAGCGTCTGGGCCAGGCCGGTGAAGGCGCTCTGGATGAGGAAACCGGCGGAGTGTTGCGCGCGCTCCAGGCGATCGCTGACGTAGGCGCGGTAGGGCTCCATGGTCACGTTGTTGGCCGCGTCCAGGATCCACAACAGGCCGGCCGCGAACCACAGCGTCGGGCTGAAGGGCATGGCCAGCAAACCCAGGCTGCACAGCAAGGCCCCGATCAGGAAGTACGGCGTGCGGCGGCCCCAGCGGCTGTCGGTGCGGTCGCTCATGGCACCGATGACGGGCTGCACGATCAAGCCGGTGACGGGGCCGGCCAGCCACAGCAGTGGCAGGCTGGCCTCGTCGGCGCCGAGGAACTTGTAGATCGGGCTCATGTTGGCCTGCTGCAGCCCAAAGCTGTACTGGATGCCAAAGAACCCGAGGTTCATGCTGAGCAGCTGCCACAGCGTCAAGAAAGGCTTTTTCAGGGACATGGAGGCTCCTGGTGTCCTGTGGGGCGCTCAGCGCATCATGCCTGGGCCTGCTCGGCCCGATCGGGCTGATCGGCGCGCGTGTCGGGCAGGCGCAACCAGAGGGCTTCGTGTGGCGCCAGGGTCAGCGCCGGCTCGGTCAAGCCGAGGTTCAGCGCAGCCAGGTCCAGCGGCACAGGGCTGGCCCCGAAGTTGAAAACACCCAAGGCCTGAGGGCGTTGCAGCACCAGCACCGACGGGCGACCGCTGTCCAGCGCACGCAGCTGGATGGGCGCACCTTGGGGCAGTTGCGCGCGACGCTGGCGAACCAGGCCGCTGAGCATGGCGAAGCACCGGCCGGCCATGCTGGCGGGGTCGTGGCGCTGGGCCAAGGCGGCCTCGTCCAGCCAGGGGCGGTGCAGCTCGCGGCCATCGGGGCCCTGGCGAGCGCTCAACTCGGCCTGCGCGACGTTGTCCTGCCCCAGCTCGTCGCCCATGTAGATCAGCGGCAGCCCCCCCACGAAGAAGGCCAGGGCGTACAGCAGGTGCATCTGCGCCAGGGCTGCCTCGGGGCTGCCATCGCCATCGGCGGGCAATCCGGCGAGGGCCAGCGTCATGCCATTGGTGCCATGCACGGCGCGAGTGTCGCTGGCCTGGAAAGCCGCGCCGCGGGCCCGGCTGCCGGGCGCCTGTCCGGCGAAGAAGCGCGAGGCCTGGGCCAGGCGCTCGCCCGGATCGCTGCCCAGCGCCGCCAACTCGGGCCGCAGCACGTTCCAGCCGATGTCGTCGTGACAGCGCACATAGCTGAGCCAGGCGCAGCCTTCGGGCAAGTCGGGCGTGTTGCGCAGCACCTCGTGCACCGCGGACGCATCGCCTTCCGACAGCGACAACCATGCCGCCGCCATCAGGCTGGAGTGGTAGGCCACATGGCACTCGGGGCCCTGGACCGGGCCCAGGCCGAAGTACGGTGGCAGCTCGCGCGTGGGCATGATGGCCTCGGCCTTGAGCACCACGGCCGGCGCGGCGATGGCGCACAGGCAGCGCAAAGCCTGCAGCAGGTGGTGGATTTCGGGCTGGTTGAGGCAATCCGTGCCCTCGCGCTTCCACAGGTAGCCGGTGGAATCCAGGCGGAAAGATTCCACGCCGTGGTTGGCCAGGTTCAGCATGGCCGCAGCCATGTCGGCGAACACCGCCGGGTTGGCATAGTTCAAATCCCATTGGTAGGGATAGAAGGTCGTCCAGGCCCAGGCCTGACGCTCTGGCACCCAGGTGAAGTTGCCCGGCGCGGTGCCAGGAAAGACCTGGTTGAGGTGGCGCTCGCGCTCGGCCACGGCGGCCTCGCTGTGCAGCCAGTGGAAATAGCCGATGTAGCGCTCATCGCCACGCAAGGCGGCTTGCGCCCAGGCATGGTCGTGCGAGATGTGGTTGAGCACGAAGTCGCTGCACAGGCTGATGCCGGCACCGCGCAGGGTGCGGCACAGCGCACGCAGGTCGCTCATGCTGCCCAGCGCCGGCTCGACCTCGTCGAAGCTCGCCACGGCAAAGCCGCCGTCGTTGGCGCCTTGGCCGGCTTTCAGGAAGGGCAGCAGGTGCAGGTAGCTGACGCCCAGTTCCTGCAGGTAAGGCACGCGGGCGGCCACGCCTTGCAAGGTGCCCGCGAATTTGTCGGTGTAGGCGCAGTAGCCCACCAGGCCATCGTGCAACCAGGCCGGACGGGCTTCGCGGGCCACATCGAGGGCCCACAGCTCATCGTCGCGCTGCGCGGCGCTGTGCACCGCTTGCAGCAGCACGGCCGACAGGAAGGCATCGAAGCCCGCGTGCTGGCCGTACACCTGCTGCAGGTTCGAGCGCAGCAGGGGGAATTGGTGGTGCAGGCGCTGCTTCAGCAACGCTGCCCGGGGCGCGGTCAGGGTGTCGAGGTGATCGAGCACCGCAGCTGGCCAGGAGGGATCGCACAGTTCGCGCGAAGCCGTACCTTCAAGAGACATGGTGTCACCCATCGTGCAAAGGGAGGACGCATCCGCATCCAGAACGCGCACCCGGGCCAGCTCGTGACCAGCCCGGGTCGCTCAAGAGATGATCAGAAGTTGTGGCGCAGCGACAGGCTGACGGTGCGGCCATTGATCGAGCGGGCCGCGGCGCGGTCGGTGTTGGACTCGGTGTAGCCCACCTTGTCGAACAGGTTGTTGGCCGCCAGGCTCACCGAGGTGGACGCATTCAGCTCATAGCGAGCGAAAGCGTTCACATAGGTATAGGCCGGCAGTTCGACTTCCAGCGCGGTGGTCTGACCGTCGCGCGACTTCGTCGTGCCCACCACCGATGCACCCACGGTGACCGGACCCAGCGAGTAGCTCGGCGCCACCTGGAAGATCACCTTGGCTTGGCGGTTCGGCGCCTTGCCGATGTACGGCAGGTTCTTGCTGTCCTTCACCTTGGCATCGGTCAGGGTCACGCCGCCGTTGATGCGGAAGTTGCCCATGCGGTAGCCGGACTCGACCTCCACGCCCGTCGCTTCGTAGCGGTTGACGGTGGTGGCGCCACCGTTGTTGACGATGTCGGCATTGCTTTCCGTCGTCTTGGCATGGAACAGCGTCACGAAGGTGCTCAGGTTGCCCTGGCGGAACTTGATGCCGCCCTCGTACTGGGTGACGTGGTAAGGCTCGACCTTCACACCCACCAGGCAGTGGTTGCCGCAGCTGCTGGGGAAGGACTCCAGCGTCTTGCGGTCGCTGGGCAGTGCGCCACCGCGGCTGATGCGCGCGAAGGTGGCCAGGTCCTTGGTCAGCTTGTAGTTGGCGCCGAGGGAGTAGGACTCCAGCGTGGAGCGGTAGTCCACGCCATTGACCGGGTCGCTGCCGCCTTGGTAGGTGCCGGTGACGTGCTGGCGGTCCTGGCGGGCGCTGGCGTCGAAGTTCCAGTCACCCTTCTCGAAGCCCAGGGCCATGTACGGTGCCACCGAGTCGTACGTCAGGTTCAGCGCGCGCTTGTAGAAGCTGCTGTACGTGCCGTAGGTGGTGCCGCTGTTGACCGGCAGGGTGGACGAGAAACCACCGATTTCCCAATCCAGGTTCAGCTTCTGGCTGGCCAGGAACAAGCCGCCCGTGGTGGTCAGCTTGCCGTCTGCGACCTGCCAGGCCTTGGTTGCCTTCACGTCGTTGACCGACAGGCCGGCATCGTTGAAACGCGCGCCAAGGTACAGGGCGTTGTACGAGCTGGGGTTGTTCGTGTTGGGGTTGGTGGCGCCACCAGCGTAGTTGTTCGGCAGGATGCCGTTGAATTCACCGGAGTTGCGCGAGATGCGGAACTTCTCGTTGACCAACCAGCCATCGCCCACATTCAGGTTGAACTCGCCACCGAAAGCCGTGGTCTTGGAGCGGATGCCGTTGTTGATGTCCGCCGGCTTGCCGCCGAACTGCCCGAAGTTCGGCACCGTGGGCAGGTTGCTGGCATAGGGCGAGAAGGTGCGGGGGTCGACGCTGTCCAGCTGCTGGATCTTGCCATTGACCACGCGCACCGGCACCGGCAGGTTGGTCGGGGTCTTGTCGTCCAGCACCTTCAGGTACAGCTTGGCGTTGTTGCCACCGCCGAGGTCCTTGTTGAAGGCCACGCGGACCTGACCGCCGCTTTCCAGGTTGGCACCGGCGGTCTGGCGCAGGCCCTCGCCATTGCGCAGGAAACCGCTGAATTGCAGGCCGCTGGTCTCGGAGACGCGGGTGCCGTAGGCGAAGTCCACGCGGCGGCTGGTGCCCTTGCCCACGTTCGTGGTCACGCCGACGGAGCCGCCGGGCTGCTCGGCCGTCTTGCTCAGGAAGTTGATCACGCCACCGGCCGCGTTGGTGGCCAGCGTCGAAGCCGAGCCGCCACGCACCACTTCCAGGCCGTCCGTGCCGTAGTCGGCTCGGATGAACATGTCGGGCGTGATGAAGTTGAAATCACCGAACAGCAGGACGGGCAGGCCATCTTCCTGGAACTGCACGTAGCGCGAGCCACCGGCCGAGATGGGCACACCGCGCACGGTCACGTTGGCATTGCCCTCACCGGAGCTGGCCTCGGCGCGCAGGCCGGGGATGGAGCGCAGGATTTCAGCGGTGCTGGTGGCACCCGAATCGGTGATCTGGTCGCTGCTGAGCGAGCTGACCGACAGGGACTGGCGCATCTTGGGGCGCGCTTCGGGCGTGGCCGTGACGATGACCTCGTCGAGGTTGAGGCCGCCCTTGGGGGCTGGTGCGGCTTCTTGCGCCATGGCGGCGCCCACCTGCATCACGGTCAGCGCTGCGGCCAGCGCGATCTTCGTGGGAGCGACGGTCTTGGTGTGGTTCTTCACAGATGTCTCCAATTCGCTTGATGGATGGCCGAACCGGTCGCACAGGCGCCGTATCGACCGCTGTCAGCCCAGGCCAGACCCTCGGTTGGGGCCTTGCGGGTGACGCATGTTCGCCAGATTTGCAAACGATTGCAATACGGGTTGATCGCAAAACTTCACAAACACGATGCCCACACACCTTTCGCCTCTTATAGGCAAGACCAGCACGCACAAGCCGCTTAAGTGGATTCCCTCGGTGTTGCCAAAACAACAAATACAGGCCAATTTTGCAGCGCAACAGCGTTTAACGGCTTGACAAACAAGAACAAATGCAAATTCCAAAAGAAGAGGGTATCTACCGATGCGCCCCATTTCACCGACTCCTTAGCATTGCAATCGTTTGCAAAGCGATGGCGATCTGTCGTCGCATCGCCGAGGAGATCCCACCCCATGTCCGACTACGCCAGCCGCCAGCGCAACCCGCGAAAACACGCCGTGGGCTTGACCGTGGTGGTCCTGCTGCACCTGCTGCTCGCCTGGGCGATCAACTCAGGTCTGGCCAAGAAATTCGTCAAGGTCGTGCGCGGCCCGGTCGAAGCCCAGTTGCTGGAAGAAGCCAAGCCCGACATCCCACCACCACCGCCCCCGCCGCCGCCGCGCGATGCCCCGCCGCCCCCGCCGCCGGCCTATGTGCCGCCGGCCGAGGTGGTGAACACCAACGCACCATCCACCAACGCGATCGCCTCGGTCTCCACCGCACCGCCTCCCGTGGCAGCCCCGCCGGTGGTGGCCGCACCACCAGCGCCACCACCACCGCCCCCGCCTGTGGCCAATGTGCGCACCGCGCCGGTCATCAACGCGGCGCAGAACTGCGAGAAGCCCAGCTACCCGGCCGCTTCGCGTCGCGCCGAGGAAGAAGGCACCGTGCAATTGCGCTTCCTGATCGACGTGGACGGCCGCGTCATCGACTCCCAGGTCGAGGTCACGTCCGGCTTCAAGCGCCTGGACGACGCCGCCCGCACCGCCATGTCGCGCTGCCAATTCAAGCCCGGCACCCTCAACGGCCAGCCCGAGCAGTCCTGGGCCAGCATGAAGTACACGTGGCGCCTCGAATGAGCCATCCACTGCGCCACACCCCACCGCCCCATCACCGAGTTTTTTCCGAGGAGCAATCCGTCATGACCCACGCACTCATCACCCACGCCAGCCGCGCTTGCCTGGCCATCGGTTTGCTGCTGTCTGTTCCTGCCATGGCAGCCGACACCGCAGCCGCCACAACCGCAGCGGTTTCCAGCGCCGAAGCCCCCGCGGCAGACGCCTCGGCGCCCATCGCCCTGGCCACAGCGTCCACCCCCAGCGCCAAACCCGCCGACGGGCACGACAGCACCGACAACCCCTACGGCATCGGCGCCCTGTGGTCGCAATCGGACTTCGTGGCCAAGGCCACCCTGCTGATCCTGGCCCTGATGAGCCTGGGCAGCTGGTACGTGATCGTCACCAAGTTCTTCGAGCAGAGCAAGGTCGCGGCCTTCGCACGCAAGGTGCAGGACGGCTTCTGGTCGTCGGGCTCGGTGCGCGAAGGCGCCGAGAAGCTGCACGCCGACAGCCCCTTCCGCTACATCGCCGAAAAGGGCCTGGAAGGCGCCAGCAAGCACGAGGGCATGCTCGGCAAGATCGACTTCAACACCTGGATCTCGGGCAGCATCCTGCGCGCCATCGGCAACGTGCAAAGCCGCCTGCAGGACGGCCTGGCCCTGCTGGCCACGGTGGGCTCCTGCTCGCCCTTCGTCGGCCTGTTCGGCACGGTCTGGGGCATCTACAACGCCCTGGTGAAGATCGGCATGTCCGGCCAGGCTTCGATCGACAAGGTGGCCGGCCCCGTGGGCGAGTCGCTGATCATGACGGCCATCGGCCTGGCCGTGGCCGTGCCCGCGGTGCTGGGCTACAACTGGCTGGTGCGCCGCAACAAGTCGGTGATGGAAGACGTCAAGGCCTTTGGCGACGACCTGCACGCCGTCTTGCTGGCCTCGGGCAAGCACTGAGCGGCCTGCGCTGCGTCCCTCCGCCCCACCCCGCACTGACCCACCGAAGAGGCACTCACCATGGGCATGAACGTCGGCTCCGATTCCGAGGAAGACGAGGTCCTCAGCACCATCAACACGACCCCGCTGGTCGATGTGATGCTGGTGCTGCTGATCATCTTCTTGATCACGATTCCGGTGGTCACGCAGACGGTGGCGCTGTCGCTGCCGAAGGAAGTCAACCGGCCCCGTCAGACCCGTCCCGACAACGTCGAGATCTCGG
>CAIQIL010000198.1 GCA_903871865.1 uncultured Burkholderiales bacterium | reverse complement strand
GCCTATGGCTGCCCGGTGGTGTTCGGTGCCGATGCCTTCCGCGTCGAGTTCCCGCTCAAGGACATGCAGCAGCCCTTGCCGACGCGCGACCCCGCCGTGGCCGACATGTGCGCGCGCGTGGCGCAGCAAGCCAGCGAGCGTGCGGGCGGGCAGTTCACCGTCAAGGTGCGGCAGGCCGTGGCCAAGATTTTGAGCAAGGGCGACCCGCACCGCGAGCAGGTGGCCGAGATGCTGTGCGTGAGCGAGCGCACGCTGCAGCGGCGGCTCAGCGAGGAGGGCACGAGCTTTGCCGAGATCGTCGATGCCCACCGCCGCGAGCGCGCCGAGCAGTTGCTGGCGCAAGGGCGCTTGAGCGTGTCGGAGATGGCCTTCGAGCTGGGCTTCTCGGACCCGAGCAATTTCTACCGTGCCTGCAAGCGCTGGTTTGGCTTGTCGCCTGCCAGCTTCCGCGCGGCGTCCTGAGCGCTGCGCGCAATGCGTTTGTACCTAAGGGGTTGCCTCGCCCTGCAAGTGGGTGGCTTCCAAAGTCATGCGCTTGGCCCCGGAGGTCACGGCTGAGCAGGGTCATTTCGCGATGATTCGCCAGCGTCTCCGAACGATGCACGTTTCGCGAGAAACCAATGTCCATCGGCCTTCTCGCCGTTTCACCCACCGAATTTCTCCCATGGTGTTCACCCTGTGTCGCTCGCTGCTGCCGAGCCTGAGCCTGGCGCTCATGGCCGCTGCGCCCGTGTGCGCGCAAGGGGTGCCCATCGACGATGAGGCCTTGTCGGCGGTGTACGGCCAGGCCATGTTCAGCCTGAGCAACACCAGCGCCGACGGCTTTGATTTCTCGCGCATCACGCTCAATGCGGACGTGAAGCTGGCGGCCACCCTGGGGGGCGTGCGCTTGGGCGAGTACACGCGCAGCTTGCGCAACGGCACGGGCGCCGACATCGACATCGGCACCTTGCAACTGGGCAACGCGGCCACGCGCAACACCGTGTCCGTCACGGACCCCTACGTCGAGCTCGTCTACCGCAACGTCGGCAATGCGGCCACGCGCGAGGTGGTGGGCATGCGGCTGGGCTTTGGCAGCATCAAGGGTGACATCACCTTGCAGGCCAATGCGGTGAGTGGCGCTTTGCTCATCCAGGCCGGCAGCAACAGCATCGACAGCAGCAAGGACCCGCTGGGCGGTGTGCGCTGGGATGGCAGCACCTGCGCAGGCGGCAGCACCTGCACGCTCAAGCTCAGCGACCTGGCGGGCGTGAAGGCGGGCGATGCCAGCGGTGCCAGCCGCGACTTCTTCGTCTCGGTGCTCAAGACCGCGGTGAGCTTTCCCACCATGAACCCGGCGCTGGCGGCATCGCCTGCCGCGCAGGCTGGCTTCTGGCTCAACTGGCGCGACCGGCTGAATGCCGTGCTCAAGTGAGGTGCGCATGAGCCGTGTTGTGGTGTGGATGGTGTTGTGGTGCTTCGGTGCCGCTGCACAGGGGCTGCAGTCGCTGGAGGACGCCGACCTGTCCCGCGTGGCCGGCCGCGATGGCGTGGCCTTCAACCTCAAGGGCTTCGCCATGAGCGGCCCGCTGAGCTGGACTTATACCAGTCCGGACGCCGGCTCGCCCAGCCTGAGCCTGGACAATCTGTGGCTGTCGCGTTCAGACGATGAGGCCCACACCTTCAGCGACCCCTACCGCCTCAACATCGTCGCCCGCCCGGGGCAGGCCGACGTCATCCGCCTCACGAACCCGGAGAACGCGCTGGGCCTGGTCCAGTGGCAGTTCGCGGCCGACCTGTCGGTCACCGCTTCGGGCAGCACCTTCCAGGGCGGCACGCTCCTGCTCAAGGACGTGGCGTTCTACGGCGGGGGCGTGGACATCACCACGCCGGCCACACCCGGTGTCGAGGGCTTTGCCTTTGGCATGGCGCTGCGCGTGGACGTGGGCCACCTGATCGTCCGGCCGCGTGCGCGCGATGACCTCACGGTCGCCGACCCGGCCAGTGTCAGCGAGCAACTGCGCCTCAGCGGCATCCACATCGGCACGCCCGATGGCAAGCCCTGGGCGCTGGCCGATGTCAACACGCAACCGGGCATTTTCAATGCCATCACCGATGCCAACGGCCAGTCCTTCCTGCACATGGGCATCGACTGGTCGAGCGCGCCGCAAGGGCCCTCGGTGGGGCGGGTCGTCATCGACAACATCGCCTTCAAGAGCGATGTGACGGGCAACCTCGATCTGGGCAGCAGCCGCATCCATGCGATCCAGTTGCAGTACCTCGACGTCAAGTTCCGCTGAGGACCGCCATGCACCAGCTCAATCGAACGGGGGGAGGGCGCAGACGCGGTCTGACGCGGGCCATGGCGGCCGTGGTTGCAGCTGCGCTGTGCGGTGGCGCGGCTGCGCTCCATGCCGAGCCCCAGGCGCTGGACGAGGCCGAGCTGGCCGGTGTCTCGGGGCGTGATGGCATCGGCTTCGCGGTGCACCTGGAAATCAACTCGGCGGCCATCTATGGCCTGGACATCAACAGCCGCCTGACGGCGGGCTTCAACGTCGATGGCCTGACCACCTACCTGGTGGCGCTCAACCCCGGCGGCATCGTTGACCTGTTCGCCATGTCGCTGAACCTGCGCACGCGCCCCGATGGCGGCGATTACGTGGACGTGTCCCTGCCAAGCTTCGTGGGCGTGAAGGATTTCGGCGTGCGCGCCCTGAGTGCCCAGACGGACCCGCGGGCGCCCATCACCAACAGCTATGGGCAGTTCCTGCTCAATGGCCATGCCGCGATGCAAGGCCACCTCTACCTGTGGGCGCAGTGACGTCTGCCACCGAAAGCACCCCATGTTGCCCATGCTCCTTGGCATCATCGCCAGCGCCATCGGTGGTTCTGCCGCCACCGACCGCCATCCGCCCGAGCCGGTGCCGCAAGGCCAGTTTGGCCTGCCCATGGTGGCGGTGGGCGGCGGCATCGCGCCGGAGAACGTGACCATCCGGCCGTACTCCGAGTTCAAGTTCGAGAACATCGTCCACCAGGCCTACGACTACAGCTGCGGCTCGGCCGCGCTGGTCACGGTGATCAACCATTACCTGGGCATCCCGGTGACCGAGCAGCAGGCCATGGAGGGCATGCTGGCCCATGGCGAGCGCGAAAAAATCATCGAGCGCCGCGGCTTTTCCCTGCTCGACATGAAGCGCTACGTGGCCTCGCTGGGGGCCACGGGCGCGGGCTACCGCGGCGAGCTGGACGACCTGGCCAAGCTGACGCAACCGGTCATCGTGCCCATCGACTACGCCGGCTTCAAGCACTTCGTGGTGTTCCGCGGCATGCGCGATGGACGCGTGTTCATCGCCGACCCCTCGGCGGGGCACATCGTCTTCTCGGTCGAGCAGTTCACCAAGCTGTGGGACCGCAACACCCTGTTCCTGCTGAACCTGCCGAGCTCGGCGGGGCAGCCACTCACCCGCCTGGCACTCACCGACCGCGAGCTTGGCGTGGTCGATGGCGACACCGTCCGTGCCCAGTCCAAGCTGCCCATGCCCGACCACACCGACATCCTGCGCAATGCCGTGCAGACCGGCTCGGGCCTTTTCATCCTCCGCAAGTGACCACCATGCAGTACTGCCCGGCCCCACGTTCCACACCTTCCTCGCGCCCTCTGCGTGCCGCCCTGTCGCTGTCGTTCGCGATGGCTGCGGCCTGGTGCCTGCCCATGTCGGTCCGGGCCCAGGCTGCGCCTGCGGGCGGCGCCACCGATGCAGCCCGCAACGCCCTGGGCTAGCAGGAAGTTGACGTAGATCATGCCGCCTTGCTCAAGCAGACCCTGACGTCCTCGGACAAGCAGTACTCGCTGGTCAAGACGGGCAAGATGGTCGTCACCTACGACCTCAACTACAGCTACACCGGCCAGCAACAGATCGATGCGAAGTTCACCGACAGCACGCTGACGCTGTTCAAGATCGAGAACACGCGCGCACACACCATCACCAACACCGCATCGGTGGACTACGGCCTGCGCGACAACCTGACCGGCAACGTGGCGCTGCCCGTGGTCAGCAAATACTCGGAGTCCTCGTCGTTTTCGGGCATGTCGCATGGCTTGGGTGATTTGCAGCTGGGCCTGCGCTGGCAGCCTTTCGAGATGCGCCGCGACACGCCGAGCCTGACCACCAGCGCCACGGTGCGCCTGCCCACAGGCCGCAGTCCTTACCGCACCGACGCCACCAAGAACCTGTCCACGGGCTCGGGCACCACGGGCATCACGTTCGGCGCCAACACCTCCAAGATCATCGACCCCATCGCGCTGTTCGGCTCGGTCAGCTTTGGCTTCAGCCTGCCGGCCAAGCACCTCAGCCAGGTGCGCGATGGCGTGGTGCTGCGCGAGTTGCAGCCGGGCCCGTCGGTGGGCTTTGGCGGTGGCTTCGCCTATGCGCTGTCTTACGACGTCTCGACCACGATGTCGATCCAGGAGACGCTGTCCTTTCCCAGCCGCCTGCGCTTTGCCGATGGCACCTCGGTGCGCACCAGCGTGCAGACCTCGGGCATGTTCAACATGGGCCTGGGGGTGCGGACTTCGCCGAGCAACACGCTCAACTTCACCGTGGGCATTGGCCTGACGTCGGACTCGCCCGATTTCACGCTGGGCCTGAACATGCCGCTGAACTTCTGACGGGTCGCGCGGCGTGAAGCAGTTGAAAGTCACCGTCACGGCGCTGGCCTGCGCGGCGGCGTGCTGGGCAGCCTCGGGCTTGCTGCGGCCCGCGCACGCGGCGCTCACGGACAACCTGGCCACCAGCGTCAAAGCCATGTCCATGGGCAATGCCGTGACGGCCGACCCACCGGGCATCGATGCCATCCACTTCAACCCGGCCGGCCTCAGCCGCCTGGAGGGCGACGTCAAGCAGGACAACTTCTTTGGCGCCTCGGTGCGCTTCAAGTCGCGCCTGACGCAACCGGAGGGCTTCGACATCGGTGGCTGGACGGCCGACCCTTTGGGCGGCACCAGCAGCGGCAAGATGCGGCAAAAGCTCTACCTCCCGGGCATCGGGCCATCGAAGTTCAGCCTGCCGGCGGCGGTGGGCGCGGGCATGGGCTTCAGCTTCAACCGCAAGGGCTCGCCGTGGACCTTCGCCACGGCCGTGTACGTGCCCCAGGCCGTGGGCGTCACCCGTCCGGATGCACAAGACCCGACGCGCTTCGATGGCCAGACCGTGATCCTGCAGCGCTTCGTCTACCTCTCGCCATCGGTGGCCTACAAGGTGTCGGACACGCTGAGCGTGGGCCTGGCCGTGCCGATCGCGCACCAGAGCTTCGCCCTCAACACCGACCTGCGTTTCCCCAACAAGCTGCTGGGCATCATCGGCAAGCTGCAGGACGCCTGGTGCGGCGATGGCGGCAACCCGCTGGACACCTTCGGCTTCGGGCTGTGCGGTGGCGGCAAGGAAGGTCGGCTGCGGCCCTTCAACAAGGCCGGCAGCATGCAGTTCGACATGACCGCGCCGGTGGACCCGACCTTCAACCTCGGTGTCTTGTGGGAGCCCAAGGACTGGTTCGGCATGGGCCTGGTCTACCAATCGGGCACCAAGAGCACGCTGACCGGCCGCTACAACTTCCAGGCCGAGCCCATGCTGCCGCGCTTCGTCGAGGGCATGTACGGCAGCCTGCTGGGCCCGGTGGTGGCGTCGATGTTCGGCTTCCCCACGAGCATCCCGGCCGAGCAGTCCGGCTACGCCACGATGAAGCTGCCATTCCCTGCGCACTGGCAGCTGGGCTTCAAGGTCAAGCCCTTCAGCCGCCTGCAGTTCAATGTGGACGTCAACTACACCGACTGGCGCAAGTGGGACAAGCTGGAGATCCAGTTCGACCGCCAGGTCAACCTGCTGCAGATGGCGCGCATCTTCGGCCAGGGCGACGCGTCCCGGCTGGTCATCCCGCGTGGCTACAAGGACCCGGTGCACCTGGGCTACGGCATGGAGATCGGCGTGACCAAGGCCTTCAAGCTGCGCTTTGGCTACGAGCCGCGCAAGACCTCGGTGCCGCAGTCGGCCTTCGACCTGATCGCCCCCTTGCCCCAACTCAATGTGCGCAGCATCGGCTTTGGCTATGAGCTGCCGTCGGGCCTGAAGGTCGATGCCGCCGCCAGCTATGCCAAGGGCCGCTACAAGATCCCGGCCAACACCAGTTGCAACCTCAACTGCACCAATTTCTTCAACCTGATCTACAACCCCTACGCCGGTCTGGATGTCTCGGGCACCACCACCGTGCGCTATGGCGGCGTGTCGATCACCCAACCGTTCTGAGCTCAGACATGACCGTTGCCCCTTCTTTCATCACCGCCCGCGCCCACACTGTGTGGCGTGCATGGGCCATGGCCAGTGCCTTGTGCATGCTGGCTGGCACCGCGCTGGCACAAAGCCAAGGGGGTGACAAGCCCTCGGAGGCCAAAGCCCGCCTCGTCGAGCGCGTGCTGACCTTGTGGCACCCCGAGGAGCTGGCCATCGTGATGGTGCAGCGTCCCGCCGCCGATGCCTTGCAGCAGGCGCGCATCGCCCTGCAAGGCCGTGTCAGCGCCGAGAAGCGCGACGCCACGCTCAAGGACATGGCCAGCGACGTGCAGAAGTACCTCGACGAAGCCACGCCCGTGGCCCGCGAGAACGCCAAGCGCGCGATGGCCACGACGGTGGTGCCGATGCTCAACCAGCACTTCAGCGAAGACGAACTCAAGCAGCTCATCACCTTGCTGGAATCGCCCTTGAAGAAGAAGTTCGAGCAGCTGCTGCCGCAGATGGAGCGTGCCCTGGGCGAGAAAGTGGCGCAGGACAGCCGCGCGGCCATCGACCCCAAGCTCCAGGCCATGACGCACGCGGTGGGCCTGAAGCTGCGCGGCGCGACGGTGGCGCCATGAACCTGAAAGCGCTGGCTTGCGGGCTCTTGGCCGCCTGCCTGGCCTTGAGCGCCTGCGGCGGTGGCGGTTCGGGCTCGGCCAGCACCAGCACGCTCAAGACGGGTGCCGACGACAGCCATGGTGCGTTGACACTCGGCCTCAGTGGCGGCGCCCAGCGCGACGTGGACCATGTCTGGGTGAGCATCGCCAGCGTGGCCCTGCATGCCTTGGCTACGCAGCCCTGGCGCAGCGACGACAGCAGCTGGGTCGTGCTGCGCCTGCGCACGCCTGTGGTGGTGGACCTCGCGGCCATCACGCAGTCGGGGGCGCAAAGCGACGTGACGCGCGTGCTGGACGCGGTGTCCGTGCCGGCGGGACGCTACGGGCAAATGCGCTTGTTCCCGCTGGCGCAGGATGCCAGCCTCTCGGATGCGGCCAGTGCGGCGGGCCTGGTCCACAACGCCCAGGTGCGCTACACCGATGCCAGCCTCGGCGTGGTGAACGTGCCGCTGGAGCTGCCTCAGGCGCCGCAGGGCTGGCGCATCGAAGGGCCTTTCACGGTCACCGCCGGACAGTCCAGCTACCTGGTGCTGCAGGCCGATGTGCAGCACAGCCTCGTGCGCCTGGCCAACACCCTGGACGGCCGCGCCCACTTCGCCTGGCAGTCGGAGATGCGCAGCTACGACCTGGCCAGCAGCGGCGCCATCCTCGGGGCCATCGACCCGGCGCGCCTGTGTGGCGGCAGCGGTGCCCCCGCGGCGCCGAACTGCGCGGCCGACCTCATCGTCAGTGCGCAGCGACCCAGCGCCGACGGCAGTCACTTCGAGCCCGTGCGCCAGAGCCGCGTGAGCAGCACCGGGGGCTTTGCGCTCTACCCCTTGCCGGCGGGCACCCAGTTCGACGTGGTCATCACCGGGCGCCACATGCAGACCATGGTGGTGCGCGGTGTGACGGTGTCCCCCTTCGATGTGCTGGCCAGCGTGGACTGGACGGTGCTGGGGGCCTCGGCTGCGCCTTTGCAACCGGTCATCGCGCCAGCGGACGAGCGCAGTGTGTCCCTGTCCACGGCCGTGGTGCCGGGCAGCGGTGTGTTGCGCTGGGGGCAGACCGTGTCGCCCGGTGGTCAGCCCCACACGGTCGCCACCGTGCAGCGCGACCCTTTGACGGGCCTGCTGGCCAGGGCGATGGTGTTGCCGCAAGGGCCCTTGAGCGTGGCGACCTTCACCGCCAGCAACACGGCTTTGCTGTTCGTGGACGTGGACCCGCAAGAAGGCCCGCAGGCCTTGTCTCTCCAGGCCGGTGGACGCGCGTACGACGACGATGGCGGCGCGTCGGTGTGGGTGCCGCCCCTGGCCACCTCGTCCAGCGTCACGGCGGCCCAGCCCAGCCTGAAGAGCGGCATGGGCTCGGGGCAGATCCAGGTGACGCTCACGGGCTCGCTGTCGGTCGCGCACGACCAGGCCATGGTCGTGGTGGCCGATGTGGATGGCGTGGTGCTGGCCCAGTCGGCCGTGCCAGGCACACAGACCTTGACCGTGCCGGCGGGCCCCGCAGCGGCGGCCCATGGTGGCGGGGTGTACAGCGTGGCCGTGCGTGCCACGCGCACGGCTGCAGCGACGGCGCCCACCTGGGTGCGCGCAGCCAATGTGGTGGACCTGCGCGCAGGTGGCGCTGCCAGCGTCACGCGGGCCTTGCCTTGATGGGCTTGGGTGGGGCTTGGT
>CAIQIL010000197.1 GCA_903871865.1 uncultured Burkholderiales bacterium | reverse complement strand
GCCCCGAGGCGCCCCTGGACGTGGTGCAGACCCTCGCGGCGGAGCTGGCGCGCAGCCTGGCACGTCCCGACGAGGCCGGCGCGGCACGGATGTCGGCCTGGAACCTGGCCGCCATGGCCTGGGCCGTGGCGCTGCTGGCGGTGGGCGTCAGCGAGCTGGCGCGCACCCGCTGGCGCCGCATGTGGCGCACCCGGCTGCATGTGCCGAACCCAGCGCCCCAACAGCCTTGAATCCGCCATGACCCAGCCCTCCTTGCCGCGCGCCTTGAGCGTCGAGCTGCACGTGCGCCAGCCCGGTCTGGACGTGCGCGCACAGTTCCGCGCCCTGCCGGGCCGCGTCTGCGCCATCGTGGGCCGGCAGGGCGCCGGCAAAAGCGCTTTGCTGAAGGCCGCGGCCGGCCTCGCCCCGGCGCTGAGCGGCCGCGTGGCGCTGGGGCCCGACGTGCTGTGCGACACCAGCGCCCGCATCGACCTGCCACCGCACGTGCGCCGCCTGAGCTGGCTGGGCGCGCAAGCCCACGTCTTCCCCCACCTCAACGTGCGCGACAACCTGCTCTACGGGCGCCGGGTGCTGGGGCGTTTGTGGGCCGCCACCAGCGGTGCGGACGTCGGCGCGGTGGCGCGCTGGGCAGGGTTGCAGTCCGTGCTGCAGCTGAAGGCCGATGCGCTCGGGCCGGCGCAGCGCGTGCGCGTGGCCCTGGCGCGCGCCCTGGCCGCCCACCCCCACGCCCTGCTGCTGGACGATGTCCTGGGCGGGGTGCCGGAGCACGAGCGCGAACCCCTGCTGGCGCTGCTGGCCGAGGTGCCGTCCCGCTTCAAGCTGCCGGTGGTGCTGGTGACGCCGCGCATGGACGAGGTCATCCGCATGGCCGACGACGTCGTCATCCTGCACGAAGGGCGCATGGCCAGTGCGGGGCCGGTGGCGCAGATTTTGTCGGACGTGTCCCTGTCCACCTTCCTTGAAGGCGTGCATGCCGGCAGCGTGCTGGAGGGTGAGGTCACGCGGCACGACATCGAGTGGCTGCTCAGCGAGGTCGATGTCGGCGGGCAGTGCGTGACGGTGCCGGCGATGCTGCACGGCGTGGGCAGCAAAGTGCGCCTGAAGGTGCGGGCCCGCGACATCTCTCTGCACCGCGAGCCGCCCAGCGACACCAGCGCCAGCAACCACCTGCGCGGCCGCATCACCCAGGTCATGCTGGCCGGCGAGCACGGCACCTACGGCGCGGTGGGGGTGGAGTTGGCGCGCGCGCTGGATTCGGCCAACCTCCACGTCAAGCCGGGCGCCACACTGTGGGCACTGCTGACGCGCAAGGCCATCCAGCAGATGGGTTGGGCGCCAGGGCAGCCCTGCATCGTGGGCTTCAAGGCCATGGCCACGGCGGTGTCGCCCTGGCGGTGATGCCCAGGTGGTGATGCCGAACCCGCACGGCGGCATCACCGCGGCACCTGCGCTATCGTGAAGGCCCCGCCGATGACCACCCTGCCTTGCCGATGTCCACCGCCCCCACCGCCACCCCATCACCCGCACACCCCGCCGCCCGCCGCGTCCTCTCGGTCAATGTGGCCCAGGCCACGGCCATGGAGATCCAGGGACGGCGCATCCTCACGGGCATCGGCAAGCAGCCGGTCAGCACGCTGGCGCAGGCCGGGGGCGTGGCCAAGCGCATCGCCGTGCGCCCCTTGGGCCTGGCCGGTGACGAGCAAGCCGACCTCAGCGTGCACGGCGGCCTGAGCAAGGCCGTCTATGCCTACCCCCACGCGCACTACGCTTTCTGGCAGACCGTGCGCGCCCAGGCCGGGCTGCAGGGCTGGCACGACGCGATGCCGCACGGCATGCTGGGCGAGAACCTCACGCTCACGGGCCTGCTCGAAGCCGAGGCCCACATCGGCGACGTGCTGCGCTTCCCCGACTGCGTGCTGGCCATCAGCGAACCGCGCCGGCCCTGCTACAAGCTGGAGGCCCGACTGGGCTTCAAGCACGCGGTCAAGATGATGGCGCAGTCGGGCTATTGCGGCTACTACCTGTCGGTGCGCTCGGGCGGCACCATCGCCGCTGGCGATGTGTTCGAGATCGAACCCGGCCCGCGCGAGCTGAGCATCCGCGAGCTGTTCGCGGCGAAGATGCGCAAGGACGCCTGAGGCGCCCCACCCACTGCCCACTCAGCCGTTGCTGACGCCCGCCGCCACGTGACCGGCCGGCACATGGGGCGCGGCGTTGTCCACATGGCCGGTCTGGT
>CAIQIL010000196.1 GCA_903871865.1 uncultured Burkholderiales bacterium | reverse complement strand
TGCCCAGGTGGATGAAGCCGGTGGGTGACGGGGCAAAGCGGGTGCGGACTGGCGTCATGGGTTCTTCAAGCAATCTTCAAGCGTTCAGGGTGTCGAGGCCGCGGGCCAGGTCGGCCGTGAGGTCGTCGATGTGCTCCAGGCCCACGGCCACGCGGACCATGCCCTGCGTGATGCCGGCGGCCAGGCGCTGGTCTTCGGTCAAGCGGCCGTGCGAGGTGCTCGACGGGTGCGTGATGAGGGTTTTGGTGTCGCCCAGGTTGGACGTGATGGAGCACAAGCGGGTGTGGTCGATCACATGGAAGGCGGCCTGGCGCAGGCGCATCGCGTCCTCGCTCAGCGTGGCCGGGCCCGGCACGGTGACAGGGCCTTGCGCCGGCTTCGTGGTGAAGGACACCACCGCGCCACCGCAGCCGTTTTGCTGCTTCATGGCCAAGGCGTGCTGTGGGTGGCTGGGCAGGCCGGGGTAGAAGACCTGGTCCACCTGCGGCTGCAACTCCAGCCATTGCGCCAGCTTGAGCGCGTTGGCGCTTTGCGCGGCCATGCGGATGGACAGCGTCTCCAGGCCCTTGAGCACCACCCAGGCGTTGAAGGGCGACAGGGCCATGCCCGCACCGCGCAGCGTGGCCATCAGCGGGCCGTTGACGATCGCGTCCGGGCCGCAGACGGCACCGGCCAGCACACGGCCCTGCCCAGCGAGGTCCTTGGTGCCCGAATGCACGATGAGGTCGGCACCCATCTCCACGGGCTTTTGCAAGGCCGGTGTGCAGAAGCAGTTGTCCACGGCCAACAAGGCACCGCCGGCGTGGGCGATCTCGGCCAGCGCGGCGAGGTCGCAAACCTCGGTCAGCGGATTGCTGGGCGTTTCGGCGAACAGCAGCTTGGTGTTGGGCTGCATGGCGTCGCGCCACTGCTGCACATCGGTCTGTGACACGAAGGTGGTCTGCACGCCGAACTTGCCGAATTGGTTGGCCAGCAGCGAGATGGTCGAGCCGAACACGCTGTGCGAGCACACGACGTGGTCGCCCGACTTCAGCAGGCCCATCACCAGCAGCAGGATGGCGCTCATGCCGCTGGCCGTGGCAATCGCCGCCTCGGTGCCTTCGAGTGCCGCCAGCCGACGCTCGAACATCATCGTCGTCGGGTTGGTGAAGCGCGAGTAAACGAAGGCTTCTTCCTCGTTGGCGAAGCGGGCTGCGGCCGTGGCCGCGTCGGGGTGGTTGAAGCTGCTGGTCAGGAACAGCGCTTCGGAATTCTCACCCCACTGCGTGGCGGGCAGGCCTTCGCGCACGGCCAGCGTCTCGATGCGGGCATCGGGCGGCAGGTCCTTGCGCGGCAGTTTTTTCTTGTCGGTGTCGGCCATGGCGGCCCTCCTGTCGGGTCGGGAAACAGGCCTGGGTTCAGTCCGGCTTGTTCTGCAAGGCCAGGCGCGAGTTGGAAGCGGCTTCTTCGTCGGTCTGGGTCAGGCGCTGCGACTCGATGGCGGCGAAATCGGCCGCGCTCACGTCGCCCGTGATGTAGACGCCATCGAAGCACGAGGCCTCGAAGCCCTGGATGGCCGGGTTGAGCTTGCGCACCACCTGCTTCATCGCGTCCACGTCCTGGTAGATCAGGGCGTCGCAGCCGATGATCTTGCGGATGTCTTCCAGCGTGCGGCCGTGGGCCACCAGCTCGGCCTTGGTGGGCATGTCGATGCCGTACACGTTGGGGAAGCGCACCGGCGGCGCGGCCGAGGCCAGGTAGACCTTGTTGGCACCGGCCTCGCGGGCCATCTGCACGATTTCCTTGGAGGTGGTGCCGCGCACGATGGAGTCATCGACCAGCAGCACGTTGCGGCCCTTGAACTCCAGGCCGATGGCGTTGAGCTTCTGGCGCACGGACTACTAGCGCACGCCCTGACAAGGCATGAAGAAGGTGCGGCCCACGTAGCGGTTCTTCACGAAGCCTTCGCGGTAGGGCTTGCCCAGGCGCTGCGCCAGCTGCATGGCCGACGGCCGGCTGGATTCGGGGATGGGGATGACGACGTCGATCTCGGACGGCGGCATGGTCGAGATGACGCGCTGGGCCAGGGTCTCGCCCATTTCCAGGCGGGCCTGGTAGACCGACACGCCGTCCATGACCGAGTCAGGACGGGCCAGGTAAACGTACTCGAACATGCAGGGGTTGAGCACCGGGTGGTCGGCGCACTGCTCGGCATGGACCACGCCGTCGAGGTCGATGAACAGGGCCTCGCCCGGGGCCACGTCGCGCACGAAGCGGTGGCTGGTGCCTTCCAGCGCCACCGACTCGCTGGCCACGATGACTTCGCGGCCCTCGGGCAGGTCGGCCTCGCCGTAGCACAGGGGGCGGATGCCGAAGGGATCGCGGAAAGCGACCAGGCCATAGCCCGCGATCAGGCAGATCACGGCGTACGAGCCCTTGATGCGCTTGTGCACGGCGCGCACGGCCTTGAAGACGGCGGCGGGCGTCAGCGGCAGTTCGCGACCGGCCAGCTCCAGCTCGTGGGCCACCACGTTGATCAACACCTCGGTGTCGCTGTCGGTGTTGAGGTGGCGGCGGTCGATGTCGAACAGCTCTTTGCGCAGGTCGTGCGCATTGGTCAGGTTGCCGTTGTGCACCAGCACCAGGCCAAACGGCGCGTTCACGTAGAAGGGCTGGGCCTCTTCTTCGTTGAAGGCGTTGCCGGCCGTCGGGTAACGCACCTGGCCCAGGCCCACATTGCCGGGCAGCGCGCGCATGTCGCGGGTGCGGAACACGTCCTTGACCATGCCGCGGGCCTTGTGCATGAAGAACTTGCGGCCATGGTCGTCAGGACCTGCCGTGACGATGCCTGCCGCGTCCTGACCCCGGTGCTGCAGCAGCAGCAGCGCGTCATAGATCAGCTGGTTGACGGGCGTCTTGGAAATCACCCCCACGATGCCGCACATGGTTCACCTCTCCGCGGACAGCGGTCCGCACTCAAACATCAAAGAAAAATCTGGCCGCACAGGGCTTGTCACAGGGTGGGTCACAAGGCCAAAGGCTCGGGCTGTGGCCCAGGCAGGAATTGGAGCACCTGAACGGGCAGGATGGGACGAAGCCCCTCCAACAGCACCTGACTCCAGCCCACGCTGCGTGAAGAGCGCCACAACTCGGTCTGCGCCAGCGGCGTCATCTGGACCAGCGTGGCCACCACCAGGGCCACCAGCAAACCACGCATCAGGCCAAACACGGCTCCGAGCATGCGGTCGGTGCCGCCCAGGCCCGAGGCCTTGAGGATTTGCGCTAGCCCCCAGGACAGCACGGCCCAGCCCAGCCAGGTCACCACGAACACCACGACCATGCCGGCCAGCACGTTCATGCGCGTGCCGGGCTCGCCCACGGGCAGGCGCAAGCCGGTGTCAGGGCCCAGGAACTGCGCAGCGAAATACGCCACGGCCCAGCCCAGCAGGGCCAGCAATTCGGTCAGCAGGCCGCGCCAGGCGCCCACCAGCACGGACACACCCAGGCCCACCGCCACGACGAGGTCGATCAAGGTCCAGGAGGCAGGCAAGGCTGGCAGCGCTTGCGAAGCAGCCTGTGCCACTTGTGCGACTTGTGCAACCTGGTTGAGGGCGTCCACCGTGGGGGTCATCGGGGCTTCATTCGGGGGTCGTGCTGGCCATCACCGCGCGCTCACAGTGTGAGCACGGCACCGGGCAGGCCGGCTTTGCGCAGGGATGCCGCCGCCTTGTCGGCCTCGGCCTTGTCTGCATAGGGGCCGAGGCGCACGCGGATGCGCTTGCCCTGGGGAGTGTCGACCTGCTGTGCATAGGTTTTCAGGCCCAGGCGCTCGGCCTTCATGCGCGCTTCGTGGGCCGAATTGGCATCGGCGAAGGCACCGAACTGCACGACGTAGCGGGTGCCGGCCTTGTCTTTGTCAGCCTTGTCTTTGTCGGATTTTTTGTCAGCGGGCTTGTCGGACGCCTTGTCTGCGGACTTCGCGGCGGGCTTGTCCTTGGCCTTGTCGGCAGGCTTGTCGCTGGCCTTCTCGGCCGTCTTTCCGGTGGCTTTTTCGGCGGCTTTCGCGACGGGCTTGTCCGCCGGCTTCTCAGCAGGCTTGGGCGAGGCCTTGGACGCCGCCACCGCCGCAGGCTTGCTGGCAGCCGGCTTGGCCACAGGCACAGATGGCACAACGGCCGGCTTTGGCGGCGCGTCGGTCACAAACTCTTCGCGCTCGGCCTCGGGCTGCGCCACGCCGGCCACAGGGACTGCCGGGGCGGCCGGCGCGGTGACCGCAGCGATCGTCGCACCCGCCGCCGGGCTGCTGCCGGCAGGCAGTTGCGCCTGCTGGGCCTGTTGGGCCTGCACGATCTGGATGTCGCCCGACATGGGTCGGGGCTTGGTCTCGAACAACCAGGGGAAGCCCACGACACCCGCGCCCACGAGCACCACCATGCCGATCAGCCTGCGGCGCGCACGCACCCGCATGGCCTCGACGTCGGACGACGACATGGGCACGGCATCGGACGTCGCGGACGACGGCCCGCGGCGGAAGCGCTCAAGGAAGGAAGGCAAAGGCATGCAGCGGTGTCAGGCGGAAGGCGGTCTGGCGAACAAAGCGGCGAACGGGTCTGCGAGCAAAGCGGCGTGCATCACGGCGCCGGGGACGCGGCCTCACCCGCTGCCAGGTGCGGCGCGTTCAGCTTGGGCAGGCCTGCGTGCAGCACCCCACCCACCGTGAAAAACGACCCGAAAACCACGATTCTATCCGTCGGGTCGGCCGCAGCCAGGGCCGCGTGGAGGGCCGTCAGCGGGTCGGCATGGCGGTGGACCGTCGCCTTGGGCGCCGTCGCCGAAGGGTGCGCAGCGGTGTCTGCCTCGATGGCATCCTGCAATTGCTGGGCCGAGGCCGCACGCGACGTGGGCAGGTCACAGCAATGCCAGGTGTCCACCAGCGGGCGCAGCTTGTGCACCATGCCGGCCAGGTCCTTGTCGGCCATGGCGCCCCACACAGCGTGGGTGCGCGGGAAAAAGCCCATCTGGTCGAGGTTGACGGCCAGCGTCGCCGCGGCGTGCGGGTTGTGGGCCACGTCCAGGATCAGCGTGGGCTGCCCGGGGATGATCTGGAAGCGGCCCGGCAACTCCACCGTGGCCAGGCCGGTGCGCACCGCCTGGGCCGACACCGGCAGGCGGTTGCGCGTGGCCTCCAGCGCGGCCAGCACGCCCGAGGCGTTGAGCAGCTGGTTGGCGCCTCGCAAGGCCGGATAGGCCATGCTGTTGAAACGCTTGTGGCGCCCCCCCCAAGACCACTGCTGCCGGTCGCCTGCGTAGTTGTGGTCACGCCCGAACAGCCACAGGTCGGCGCCAATGCTTTCGGCGTGTTGCACCAGGCTGGCCGGCGGTTGCGGGTCGGACACCACCGCAGGGCGCCCCGCGCGCATGATCCCGGCCTTCTCGAAGCCGATGGCCTCGCGGTCCGGGCCCAGGTAATCCATGTGGTCCAGGTCGATGCTGGTGACGATGGCGCAATCGGCATCGATGACGTTGACGGCGTCCAGGCGACCGCCCAGGCCCACCTCCAGGATGACCGCGTCCAGCCCTGCGCAGGCCAGGGTGCGCATGATGGCCAGGGTCGTGAACTCGAAATAGGTCAGCGGGATGTCACCGCGCGCGGCCTCGATGGCCTCGAAGTGCGGCAACAGTTCGGCCGCCGTGACCAGCTGCCCACCGATGCGGCAGCGCTCCTCGAAATGCACCAGGTGGGGCGAGCCATACACCCCGGCCTTGAAGCCCGAGGCGAGCAAGATGCCCTCCAGCATGGCGCAGGTCGAGCCCTTGCCGTTGGTCCCCGCCACGGTGAAAACCACCGGCGCGCCGTCCACGGGCTCCTGGCCCAGGGGCGTGCCCAGCGTCACGCCCGTGCGCTGCCAGACCTGCCCGACACGGTCCAGGCCCATGTCGATGCCGACCGGGTGCAATCGCTCGCAATGGGCCAACCAGTCATCCAGGGTGCGCGGGGTCGAGACAGTCATGGGCTTCAGTTGAGGGCGCAGGCGCGCACATGCAAGGCGGAAAACAGGACAGGAAGCAAAACGGGCTGCTCAGCGCAGCCCGCTCAGGAGGGGCGCAATCACGCAGATTGCGCGAGATCGATCAAGCCGACACGGCATCTGCCGGTTGGCGCAGCATCACGGCCATCTGGCGGGCGATGGCGCGGCGCAGCTCACGGCGGTCCATGATCATGTCCACGGCGCCCTTTTGCAGCAGGAACTCGGAGCGCTGAAAGCCCTCGGGCAGCACTTCGCGCACGGTGTTCTCGATCACGCGGGGGCCCGCGAAGCCGATCAGGGCTTTGGGCTCGGCGATCACCACGTCGCCCATGAAGGCGAACGAAGCCGACACGCCGCCCATGGTCGGGTCGGTCAGCACGCTGATGTAGGGCAGCTTGGCTTTGGCCAGCAGCGTCAGCGCCGCGTTGGTCTTGGCCATCTGCATCAGGCTCAGCAGGCCTTCCTGCATGCGGGCGCCACCGGTCGCGGTGAAGGAGATGAACGGCGTCTTCTGCGCCACGGCGGTTTCCACGCCACGCACGAAACGCTCACCCACCACCGAACCCATGGAGCCGCCCATGAAGTCGAACTCGAAGCAAGCGGCCACCACCGGGATGCTGTGCACCGAGCCGCCCATGACGATCAGGGCATCGGTCTCGCCCGTGGCTTCCATGGCCTGCTTGAGGCGCTCGGTGTACTTGCGGCTGTCCTTGAACTTCAGCGGGTCGACCGGCAGCACTTCCTGGCCCAGCTCGTAACGGCCTTCGGCATCGAGGAAAGCGTCCAGGCGGGCGCGCGCACCGATGCGGTGGTGGTGGCCGCACTTGGGGCAGACGTTGACGTTGGCCTCCAGGTCGTTCTTGTAGAGCACCGTCTCGCACGACGGGCACTTGACCCACAGGCCTTCCGGCACCGAGCGGCGCTCAGACGGGTCGGTCGGCTGGATCTTCGGGGGCAGCAGTTTCTCAAGCCAAGACATCTCGGTCATCCTTTCAGGGAATCCAGTGCAGCGCGGATTTCGGCGATGAAGCCGCGGGCCGCTGCCACCACGGTTTCAGGAGATTGGGTTTCGAGCAGCTGGACCAGCCGCGAACCGATGACGACGGCATCCGACACCGCGGCCACGGCCTTGGCGGTTTCGGCATCGCGGATGCCAAAGCCCACGCCCACGGGCACGCTGACGTGCGCCTTGATGCGCGGCACCATGTCTGCCACCGCGGCGGTGTCCAGGTTGCCCGCGCCCGTCACGCCCTTGAGCGAGACGTAGTAAACGTAGCCCGCAGCGATGCGGCCCACTTCGGCCATGCGCTGCTCGGTGGAGGTGGGTGCCAGCAGGAAGATGGGCGCCAGGTCGACCGCCTTCAAGCGGGCGGCGAACTCTTCGCACTCTTCGGGCGGGTAGTCCACCACGAGCACACCATCGACACCGGCGGCCTTGGCATCGCGCACAAAGCTGCCTTCGCCGTGGCGCAGGTCGTGGTTCTCGATGGGGTTGGCGTAGCCCATCAGCACGACGGGCGTGGCGGCGTTCTTGGCGCGGAAGGCACGGACGTCGTCCAGCACGTGATTGAGCGAGATGCCCTTGACCAGCGCACGCTCGGCGGCCTTCTGGATGACCGGGCCATCGGCCATCGGGTCAGAGAAAGGCACGCCCAACTCGATCACGTCGGCGCCGGCTTCGGCCATGGCCAGCATGATGTCCACGGTCTTCTCGGGGAAGGGGTCACCGCAGGTGATGAAGGGGATCAGGGCCTTGCCGCCTTGCGCCTTGAGCGCGGCGAAGGTCTGGTCCAGGCGGGTCGGTGCGTGGCTCATCACAGGCCTCCCTTCACCGATTGGCCGCGGCAGGACGGGCGGCAGTAGAACTCGGCGCCGGTCAGGTCGGCCACGGTGCCGATGTCCTTGTCGCCACGGCCCGACAGGTTGACCAGAATGTGCTGATCGGGGCGCATGGTGGTGGCCAGCTTCATGGCGTAGGCCGCGGCATGGCTGGACTCCAGCGCAGGGATGATGCCCTCGGTGCGGCACAGGCGGTGGAAGGCTTCCAGCGCCTCCTTGTCGGTGATGCCGACGTACTCGGCGCGGCCGATGTCCTTGAGGTAGGCATGCTCGGGGCCCACGCCGGGGTAGTCCAGGCCCGCCGAGATGGAGTGCGTCTCGGTGATCTGGCCGTTCTCGTCTTGCAGCAGGTAGGTGCGGTTGCCGTGCAGCACGCCGGGCACGCCCATCTGCAGCGACATCGAATGCTTGCCGCTGGCCGCGCCCTCGCCTGCCGCCTCCACGCCGATCAGGCGCGTGCCTTCGTGCGGGATGTAGGGGTAGAAGATGCCCATGGCGTTGGAGCCGCCGCCCACGCAAGCCACCACCGCATCCGGCTGGCGACCGATGGCCACTGGCATCTGCTGCAGGCATTCCTCGCCGATGACGGCCTGGAAGTCGCGCACCATGGCCGGGTAGGGGTGCGGGCCAGCCACCGTGCCGATGATGTAGAAGGTGTTTTCGACGTTGGTGACCCAGTCGCGCATCGCTTCGTTGAGCGCGTCTTTCAGCGTCTTGCTGCCCGACTCGACCGGGACCACCTCGGCGCCCAGCAGGTGCATGCGGTAGACGTTGGGCGACTGGCGCTTGACGTCTTCGGCGCCCATGTAGACCACACATTCCATGCCGTAGCGGGCACAGATGGTGGCCGTGGCCACGCCGTGCTGGCCGGCACCGGTTTCGGCGATCACGCGGGGCTTGCCCATGCGCTTGGCCAACAGGGCCTGGCCAATGGTGTTGTTGATCTTGTGCGCGCCGGTGTGGTTGAGGTCTTCGCGCTTGAAGTGGATCTGGGCACCACCCAGCTCGCGGCTCAGGCGGTCTGCGTGGTAAATCGGGCTGGGGCGGCCGACGAAATTGGCCAGCTCGCGGCGGAACTCTGCCTTGAAGTCGTCGTCGTGGCGGTAGTGCTCGTAGACATCCCTGAGCTGGCTCAGCGCCAGGATCAGCGTCTCGGAGACGAAGGTGCCGCCATAGGGGCCGAAGTGGCCGCGGGCGTCGGGTTGGTCGTAGGTGAACATGTCGATGCTTGGGGGTTGCGCGTGCAAGCTCATGCTGCAGGCGCCAGGATGGGTTGGGCTGGGGATGACGCCTCGGCAGCGTCGGCCAGGCGCACGGCTTGGCAGAACTGGCGCATCAGCGCCACGTCCTTGAGGCCTTTGCCGATCTCCACGCCCGAGCTGACGTCCACGGCCCAGGGCCGCACGCGGCGGAGGCCCTCGCCCACGTTGCCGGCATGGAGCCCGCCCGACAGCACCAGTGGCAGGGGCAGCTCACCCGGCTGGGGCAAGAGGGACCAATCGAACACCTGGCCGCCGCCGCCGTAGCCTGCCACATGGGCATCGACCAGCAAGGCCTGCGCGCCGACGAACTGGCGCGCGAAGTCTGCCAGGTCCAGGCCAGGGGCCATGCGGGCCGCACGCAGGAAGGGACGAGACGCCGCCACGCACTCGGCCGCGGTCTCGTCGCCATGGAACTGCAGCAAGGCATTGGGGACAGCGTCCAAAGCGTGCTGGCGCAGATCGGCGTCCGCGTTCACCAGCAGCACGACCGGGGTGACGAAGGGGGGCAGCCTGCGCGCGAGCACGCCAGCGCGTTCGGCGCTGACGTGGCGGGGGCTTTTGTCGTACAGCACGAAACCGATGGCATCGGCGCCGGCTTCGACCGCGGCATCCACGTCCGCCTCTCGGGTGAGGCCGCAGACTTTGATGCGCGTGCGGTGAACAAACTCAGAAGACATCCAGTGGCCGGGAGGTCCAGCTTCCCGTGGCGGTGTCGATGTCATGATTGTCTCAAAAAACCGGGGCTTTTCCCGGGTGTGGCCCAGGGCATCACAGGGTCATCTGCCACGATGCGGAAAATCACCCGCTGGCGAACGCTCAAGCCGGCAACCAGTCCATGCCGGGCACGTGCTCGGGCAAGGCGTGTTCGGGGTCGTAACGCGGGCCCATGAAGTACAGGCCGTCCGGTGAAAACGTCGGGGCGGCCACCTTGCGGTCGCGGGCCTCGCGCACCTCGCGCACCCAGTCGGGCGGCTGCACGCCTGTGCCCACCATGATCAGGCAACCCATGATGTTGCGGATCATGTGGTGCAGGAAGGCCTGACCCTCGAAGTCGAAGCGCCAGTAGGCGGTGGGTGCGTCTGGTGGCCCGCAGCGGCGGATGCGGATCTCGCGCAGGTGCTTGACCGGCGTGGGCGACTGGCACATGGACGAGCGGAAAGAGCTGAAGTCGTGCTCCCCCACCAGGTGGGCGGCCGCAGCCTGCATGGCAGCCAGGTCGAGCGGTCGGAAAATCCAGCCCACCCGCCCCGACTCCATGGCCGGACGCACGGCCGACTCCAGCAGCACGTAGGTGTAGCGCCGCCCGCGCGCGCTGTTGCGGGCGTGGAAATGCGGCGGCACCTCGGCGGCCCACTGCACGGCGATGTCGGACGGCAGGAAGGTGTTGGTGCCGCGCACCCAGGAAAACGGCGTGCGGTCGATGTCGGTGTCGAGGTGCACGACCTGGTTGATGCCATGCACCCCCGCGTCGGTGCGACCCGCGCACATCACCTTCAGCGGGCGCACGGCGAAGGCCGCCAGCGCGGCCTCCAGCGCGTCTTGCACCGTGCCGCCGCCAGGCTGGCTCTGCCAGCCCTTGTAGGCGCTGCCGACGTAGGAAACACCGAGGGCGATCCGTCGGATCGCCCTCGTGGGTGCGCCTTGCGGCGCCTCGGGGAGGGCCGCGCCCTCCCCTGGTTCACTGCCGATGGCCATGCGTCATCAGGACAGGCTGTCGAGCATGTTCTGCGCCTTGCCGCGCAGGCCACCGTCGGTGGCGTTGTCGATGACTTCCTGCAGCAGCTCGCGGGCGCCGTCGGCGTCACCGATCTGGCGGAACTCCTCGGCCAGCTCCAGCTTGCGCGCCATCGGGTCGCTGGACAGGTCGGACAGGCCTTGTTGGCTGTCCACCGGCTCTGCGGCAGGCGCCGAGCCAGCCCCCAGGTCCAGGCTGATCTCGCTCAGGTCAAAGGCCGGTGCCGGTGCGGGCTCTGCCGGAGGCAGCACGCTTTCCAGGTCGAAGTCCAGACCAGCCGATGCGGGCGCGGGCGAAGCCACAGGCTCAGGCACAGGCATGTCCAGGCCCTGATCAAGGCCCTGGTCCAGGCTTTCCAGCGAAGGCAGGTCCATCGGCTCGGGCACGCTGGACGTGAAGGCCGCGGGGGCTGTGGCCTGGGCCAGCGGCAGGTCTTCGCCGAACTCGGGCAGGCCCAGCGAAGGCAGGTCGCCCGCCTCGGTCGTGGGCGACACGGAGTCGGTCACGGCGTCCAGGGACGAGGGCGCAGAGATGTCCAGGTCCAGGTCCAGGGCCGACGAAGCCGCGGCCGGCGCCAGCTCGGACACCGGCGACGCGATCGAGTCCAGCGCGCTGGGCGCGGGCATCACCGAGTGCGGGATGGTGCTGGCGCCCAGCATGTCGGACGGGGCCTCGACGCTCAGGGGCGTCGAAGACGGCTGACCACCCGGCTGGTACAGCGGGTTTTCGGGGTCGATGCTCAGGCCGAGTTCCTGCGCCTTGGCCCAGTCTTCGCCCTGGCCTTGGGTCAGGCCGTGCAGCTGCGCGGCCAGTTGCTCGTAGCCCTTGGTGTCACGGCGCTTGGCATAGACCTCCAGCAGCTTGCTGCGGATGGCCAGGCGGTCCGGCGTGCTGCGCAAGGCTTCCTTGAGGATTTCCTCGGCCTGCAGGTCGCGGCCATAAGCCAGATAGACATCGGCCTCGGCGACCGGATCGACGTCACCGATGGCATCGAGCTGGCTGAGCGAATAGCTCATGGACGAAGGGCCGCCCGTGGCATCGCGGGTGTCCACGCGCTGGCCACCGCTGGCACCGAAGAAGGAATCCGGCTGCAGGCGGCTCTCCAGGAAGGAGGTCTCGCCCGTGTCGGAGCGGCGGCGCGAGCGCAGGAACATCGCCACGCCGGCCAGCAAGGCCACGCCGGCGCCACCGGCGGCCAGCAGCATGGGGTTGAGCGACTCCAGGAAGCCGGGCTCTTCGGCCTGCGGGGCAGGCGGCGGGGCCACAGGCGCGGTCACGGCAGGTGCCGGGCGCGAGGGTTCGACTGCGGGCGCAGAGGCCTGATCGGCGACGGCCGTGGCCGCACCGTCCGACGGGCTCGATGCCGCACTGGCCATGGCTTCGGCCAGCGCCGCAGAGGCGGGGGCCGAGGGTGCCACCGGAGCGGGTGCCGGAGCCGGAGCCGGAGCCGGAACAGGTGCCGGCGCAGACACTGGTGCCGGGGGCGGTGCCACAGGCGCAGGCGCGGGTGCAGGCACAGCGGCCTTCGCCGGCGCCGACGCAGGGCTGGCCGCCGACTTGTCCTTCAGCTTGCGCAGTTCGTCGAGGTTCTTCGACAGTTCGGCCACGCGGGCACTGCTGTCTTCCTTGGCGCGGGCCTTGGCCACGCGATCTTCCACACCAGAGGCCGAGCCGGAGCTGATGCCACCCTTGCTCAGGGTGAGCTTGTCCGGCGTGGGCGCGGCGGCCTGCTTGCGGTCCTGGACCTCGGCTTCGACCTTGCCCTTGGCCTGGCGCTCGGGCTGCTCGTTCGGCGTGGCCACGACGGTGCCGGCCAGGCGCTGGCGGTAGGCCGAGAAATCGGCGCTTTGCGCCACGATGACCTGGCGTGCCTCAGGCTGGCTGATCTTTTGCGCTTCTTCGGCCGTGGGCACATTCAACACGGCACCCGCCCTCAGGCGGTTCATGTTGTTGCCCTGGAAGGCCTGGGGGTTGTTGCGGTAGAGACCGACCAGCATCTGGTCGAGCGACACACCGGAGGCGGCGTTGCGCTGCGCGATGAGGGACAGCGACTCGCCCGATTTGACGCGCACGCTGCGGCCATCGGCATCGCCGGAGGGGGCTGCGGGCGATGGGACGGGAGATGGGGCCGGCGCAGCGGCGAGCGAAGGCTCGACCGCCGATGCGGCAGCGGCTGCCTTCGCGGGGGCCTTCGGCGCACGCGACTTGGTCACCGAGGTGCTGGGCGGTGTGGCATCGGCCACCACGGGCGCACGGGTGCCGGACTTGGCCCCACCCTTGGCGGCATCGGCCGGGGCGTCCATCACCGGCGCGGTCGGTGCCGGCGCGGCCTGGGCGGCTTGGCGCACAGACGGGGGATCGAACAACAGGGTGTACTCGCGCACCAAGCGCCCCGAGGACCAACTCAGGTCCAGGATGACATCGACGAAGGGCTCTTGCACCGAACGGTCGCTGGCGATGCGCAGGTAGGGCCGGCCATCGGCGCGGCGCTGCAGCGTGATCTGGGTGGACGACAGCACGCCGTTGAAATCCACGCCCGCGGCGCGGTAGGTTTCAGGCGTGGCGACCTTGACCTGCAGCGTGGCGCTTTCTTCGGGCGTCAGGCTGGAGACGTCGATTTCAGCGCGCAGGGCCTCGCCCAGCGCGGATTGCACGTTCAATTTGCCCAGGCCCAATGCCCAACCCGACACCGGCAGGGCCGACAAGGCAGACACGGCGGCGGCAATGGCCACCCGATTCAGGACAAATCGCCCTGCGGACAACGAATGATCTTTCAAGGCGTCTCCCAGCTCATCATGGGTCGGTGTATGGGCTCAAAGCAGGCTGTGCGTGGGCGCCGATGCCCACGGCCACCTCTGCAGGTGATGTGCATAAAACACAATAGCATCAGGCAGATAGGGTGACAAGCTCATGCAATGGCTGATCTCGGGAGAGCCCAGGACGAAAACCCGCCCCTGGCATCCCGTATCGCCCAATTGTCGCCCGCTGGCAACATGGCTTTTCGCGGATATTGTTTCCAGACGTTGCAAAACGCCCCGGAATTGGCCCGATGTGGGCCACCAATTCACGACATCGGGCCGCAATTGGTGGCCATGGCTGACCGCGGTTGCGCTTCCCGCGCAACAGGATCAGCGGTCCAGCAGGATGCGCAGCATGCGGCGCAGGGGCTCGGCCGCGCCCCACAGGAGCTGGTCGCCCACGGTGAAGGCGCCGACGTCCTCCGGGCCCATGGCGAGCTTGCGGATGCGGCCCACGGGGATGGTCAGCGTGCCGGTCGTGGCCACGGGCGTCAGGTCACGGATGGTGGCCTCGCGGGTGTTGGGCACGACCTTCACCCACTCGTTGTCGGCGGCGATCATGGCCTCGATGTCGGCCAGGGGCACGTCCTTCTTCAGCTTGAAGGTCAGGGCCTGCGAGTGGCAGCGCATGGCGCCGATGCGCACGCAGAAGCCATCGACGGGCACGGCCGGCGAACCAAAGCCCTCGCCTTGGCCGAGGATCTTGTTGGTCTCGGCCATGCC
>CAIQIL010000195.1 GCA_903871865.1 uncultured Burkholderiales bacterium | reverse complement strand
CGGGTAGTAGGTGCCGCCCTTCACGGTGGCGTCGTTGCACACCACCATGCACTCCACGCCGGCCACGCGGCCGATGCCGGCGATCACCCCTGCGCAGGGCGCGGCGTTGTCGTACACGTTCAAGGCGGCCAGCGGCGCCACTTCGAGGAAGGGCGAACCGGGGTCGAGCAGTTGGGCCACGCGGTCGCGCGGCAGCAGCTTGCCGCGGGCCAGGTGCTTGGCGCGCGGGGCCTCGCCGCCGCCCAGGGCCACGCGGGCGAGCTGCGCGTCGAGGTCATCGACCAGGGCCTGCATGGCCGCGGCATGGGCCTTGAACGCCTCGCTGCGCGGGTGGAGTTGGGTGCTCAGGATGGGCATGGGGGCTCAGCGTGGCGAAGGGGTGGTGGCGCCTGTGTCGGCGGGGGCGTGGCGCAACGCCTGCGTCACCTCGTCGCGCAGGCGCATGAGCGCGCTCAGCGAGGCGTCGCGCGGGGCGATGGCGCTCCAGATCAGTTCGGTGAGTTGCTCGGCCGTGGTGTCGATGCGCGGGCGCTTCAGCGTGGTGATGGCGTCCCACAGCACGTGCTCCATCGCGCCATAGACCAGGTCGCGCAGCAGGCACAGCGGCATGTCCTGGCGCACCAGGCCCTGGGCCTGGCCCTCGGCCAGCGCGTGCATCAACGGTGCGGTGTAGCGGCGCTTGCAGTCGGCAATGACCTGGGCGAGTTCGGGCTCGGCCGCGCGGCCCTCGCTGAGCACCAGGGCGCACAGGCCCGAGCCATCGGCCAGCAGGGTGACGAGGTGGGCGCGCACCACGTGGGCCAGTTTGGCGTGCACGCCGGGCAGGGGCGGCACGTCGCGCTCCAGCTCGGCCGAGATCTCGCCATACCAGTCGGTGATGACCTGGATGCACAGCTCGCGCTTGCCCGCGAAGTAGGTGAACACCGTGGCTTCCGACACCCCGGCGGCCTGCGCGATCAAGGCCGTGGTGGCCCCCTGGTAGCCGTGCTCGGAGAACACCCGGCGTGCCGCGGCCAGCAGGTCCTGGACGCGGTGGGCGGTGCTGGCACGGCGTGGCGTGGTGCGCTGGAGGGCGGTGCTGGGCGATGGCATCTGAAAATTGAGTGTCACTCAGGTATGGGTTCCATCATGCCAGCTGAGGCCTCGCCTTGTCACGGCCTGTGCCTCAGGGTTTGACCTGAGTTGTGCTCAAGGCATCGGGGACCTTCGGCCAGGCCTGCGACACCGCCATGGCATGATGGCGCCCTGCCTCGCCTGCCCGCCACTCCCCTGCACCATGTCTGCCGACCTCTCCTGGGACCGCCCCCAGCCCCACACGCTGGACGTGGTCGTGTCGCCCGAGCACATCGACCTCATGCGCCACACCAACAACGTGGTGTACCTGCAGTGGCTGGAAGACGTGGCCTGGGCGCACTCCGCCGCACTGGGCCTGGGGCCGGCGCAGTACGAGGCCCTGGGGCACGGCATGGTGGTGCGCCAGCACGAGCTCAACTACCTGCAGGCCACCCGCCTGGGCGAGCGCCTCGTGCTCGGCACCTGGCTCACGGGCGCCGACAAGCTCACCCTGCAGCGCCACTACCAGTTCATCCGCACCGACGACGGCCAGACGGTGTTCCGCGGTCGCAGCGAGTTCGTCTGCGTGGATATTGCCCAGGGCCGCGTGCGCCGCATGCCGCCCGAATTCGTGCGGGCCTACAGCGGCGCACTGGTGCTTGATGCTCGCTGACATCCTCCACGAGGTCTTTGGCTACAGCGCCTTCCGCGGCCAACAGGCCGACATCGTCGCGCACGTCGCTTCGGGGCACGACGCCCTGGTGCTGATGCCCACGGGCGGTGGCAAGAGCCTGTGCTACCAGGTGCCGGCGATTGCGCGCCACCGCGAAGGCAAGGGCGTCACCATCGTCGTCTCACCGCTGATCGCGCTGATGCACGACCAGGTCGGTGCGCTCGAAGAAGTAGGCGTGCACGCCGCCTTCCTCAACAGCACCCTGAGCAGCGAAGACGCCCAGCGCATCGAGCGCGAGATGATGGCCGGCCGCCTGGTCATGCTGTACGTGGCGCCCGAACGCGTCACCCACCCGCGCTTCCAGGCGCAGCTGGCCAGCCTGCACGAGCGCGGCCTGCTCAGCCTCTTCGCCATCGACGAAGCGCACTGCGTCAGCCAGTGGGGCCACGACTTCCGCGAAGACTACCTGCAGCTCTCCATGCTGCACGAGCGCTACCCCGACGTGCCCCGCGTGGCGCTGACGGCCACCGCCGACGACCAGACCCGCGCCGACATGATCGAGCGCCTGCAGCTGCAGGACGCCCGCGTCTTCATCAGCAGCTTCGACCGGCCCAACATCCGCTACACCCTGGTCGAGAAGGACAACCCCCGCCAGCAGCTGTTGCGCTTCATCCGCCGCGAGCACGAGGGCGATGCCGGCATCGTCTACTGCCAAAGCCGCAAGAAGGTGGAAGACACGGCCGAGTGGCTGAGCGAGCAGGGCATCCCTGCCTTGCCCTACCACGCCGGCCTGGACGCGGGCGTGCGCCAGCGCCACCAGGACCGCTTCCTGCGCGAAGACGGCCTGGTCATGGTGGCCACCGTGGCTTTTGGCATGGGCATCGACAAGCCCGACGTGCGCTTCGTGGCCCACCTCGACCTGCCCAAGAACATCGAGGCCTACTACCAGGAAACAGGCCGTGCCGGCCGCGATGGCGCCGACGCCGAAGCCTGGCTGGCCTACGGCCTGGCCGATGTCGTCAACCAGCGCCGCATGATCGACGAGAGCCCGGCGCACGACGACTTCAAGCGCGTGCAGCGCGGCAAGCTCGACGCCTTGCTGGCCCTGGCCGAGGCCCATGACTGCCGCCGCGTGCGCCTGCTGGCTTACTTCGGCGAAGACTACGGCAGCACGCCGCCCGCCGCCGGGCCGTCCCAAGGCGGGCAGCGCCCCCTCGGGGGGGCGCGAGACCCGAACGGGGTGAGCTGGGGGGCACGTTGCGGCAACTGCGACAACTGCCTGAACCCGCCGCAGACCTGGGATGGCACCGAGGCCGCGCGCAAGCTGCTCAGTGGCATCTACCGCTTCTGGCAGCACGGCCAGCAACGCTTCGGCGCCGGCCACCTCATCGACGTGCTGCGCGGCCGCCTGACCGACAAGGTCACGCAGTACGGCCACCAGGGCTTGAGCACCTTCGGCATCGGGGCCGACATCAGCGAGCACCAATGGCGCGCGGTGCTGCGCCAACTCGTGGCCCTGGGCCATGTGGTGGCCGAGGGCGAGTTCAACACCCTGGGCCTGAGCCCCAGCGCGCGCGCTGTGCTCAAGGGCGAGCAGGCCATCGTGCTCAAGGTGGCCGCCGAGGCGCAACCGCGCACCAAGCTGGCGCGACCGAAGGGCGGCGCGGGCAGTGCCCCACCGGTGCCGCTGGAAGCCGATGCCCTGGCCCGCTATGAGGCCCTCAAGGCCTGGCGGGCCGAGGTGGCGCGCGAGCACAACCTGCCCGCTTACGTCGTCTTCCACGACGCCACCCTGGCCGAGATGGCCCGCATGGCACCGTCCACCCTGGACGAGCTCGCCACCATCAGCGGCGTGGGCGCCAAAAAGCTGCAGGCCTACGGCGAGCAGATCCTGGCGGTCTGGCGCGCCTGAGCGTCCGCCAGCGCCGGCCCGCCGGCATACGTCAAATGACGTATGCGCGCTGAAACTGTCACGTTTTTTGCTCATGCAGACGCAGCGGCCCTCACGGGTCCTTCCGTCCCTGAACCCATCCTGTTAGGAGCAAGAGCGATGTCTGCAAACAAGAAGCTGGTGGCCGTGGCCGCCCTCACGCTGGTCTCTGGTCTGGCCCATGCCCAGTCCCAACTCAAGGTGTACGGTTACCTCGAAACCGCGGTCGGTTCGTTCAAGCCGGTGGGCGAACAGTCCGTCACCAAGGTGCAGAGCGGTGACATGATGACCAGCTTCCTCGGCTTCGCCGGCACGGAAGACCTGGGCGGTGGCCTCAAGGCCGAGTTCGCGCTGGAAACTTTCATCGGCGTGGACACCGGCGCCAACATCCAGAACCAGGCGGGCCAGTACTGGAGCCGCACCTCCTGGGTCGGCCTCAGCGGCAGCCTGGGCAAGATCGCATTGGGCCAGTACGACACGCCGCTGTTCACTGCTGGCTTGAGCTACAACCCGTTTGGCAGCTCGATGACGTACTCGCCCACGATGCGCCACTTCTACAACCTGGGCTCGACGGCGTCGTCCAAGCTGACCAACCTGTCGCAGACCGACACCGGCTGGGTCAATGCCATCACCTACGAGACCCCGACCTACGCCGGCTTCTCGGGCACCGTGCAGTTCTCGCCAAAGGAAAGCGCCAAATCCACCGACAGCAACAGCTACTCGGTCGGTGCCGCCTACAACAACGGCCCGCTGAGCCTGATGGCCGTGTACGTGGACGCGGGCGTCTCGCCCAAGATCGGCTCGGCAGCGGTGTCTGCCTACCCCACCGAGTTCCGCGCCGCCAACTTCAACGCCAGCTATGACTTCGGCGTGCTCAAGGCCTTCGGCCAGTACACCCGCTTCAAGTACTACGACACCGCCCCCTTGAGCGTGGGCAGCCTGACCGCGGTCACCAAGGCCAATGTGTGGCAGGTCGGTGTGAGCGTGCCGGTCACGGCGTCCGGCACGGGCTACACGTCGGCCCCCACGGTGGTTGTGGCGGGCGCTGGGACGGCGGGAGCGGGTACCGCTGTGATCCAGG
>CAIQIL010000194.1 GCA_903871865.1 uncultured Burkholderiales bacterium | reverse complement strand
GGCCTGCGACATCAGCAACCGCATCGCGCCCGAGCACCTCGAAGTCAGCAGCAACGAGCCGCACCGCTGGGAGCCGTTGCTCAAGCACGCCGGTGCCATCTTCCTGGGCGCCTACACCAGCGAAAGCCTGGGCGACTACTGCGCCGGCCCCAACCACGTGCTGCCGACCTCGGGCACGGCGCGGTTCTCGTCGCCGCTGGGCGTCTATGATTTTCAGAAGCGCTCCAGCCTCATCGAGGTGAGCGAAGCCGGCGCCCAGGTGTTGGGCAAGACGGCCGCGGTGCTGGCCTACGGCGAAGGCCTGCAGGCCCACGCCCAGGCGGCCGAGTTCCGCCTCAAGCGCGGCTGAATCAGCCCTGGCAGCGCGCAAGATCGGCCGCTGCATGCCGATGCGCGCAGGCTGAGCCATGGGGTCAAGGGTGTTTGCCGCTCGGATGTGATGTGCGAGTGGCCGCCTGGCTGCGGCGCTCGGCGGCCCGCCACAGCACCACCAGACCACCGAGCAGCAGCGCGAGCGATGCGGAATCTGCGACGGGACGACGCGCTGGGAGGGGCGGCGTCTTGACCATGTCGCGCGGCCGCAGGACAGGGGTGACCGAGGTGGCGTGTGCAGCGCCTGGAGCGAGCAGGCCGATGCCAGGCGTTGCGTTCGCGATGGAGGCGGCGGTCATCAGCGAGAGCCAGAGCACCGCCCGGCCACCCGCGTGCCGGCAACGGCGATGCAACATCATTGGGAAACGGCGCATGGACATCCAAAAAGATACCAATCAAAGTCCAATAATCTAGCTTGCCCAGGCGCCGATGCCAGCCCCCTAGGACGTGGGATGCCGTCCGGCCCGCTTGGGCTACCATGGCCTGCCGTTTTGCACCCCTGCCGTCCTGCCGCCGCATGCGATCCAGCCCAGACCCGCTCACGCCGGACCCTGTCACCCACGACGTTTTCGATCGGGTGCGCCTGGACCAAGCCAGTTCCCGGCCGCTCTACCTGCAGCTCACCGAGCAACTGCGCACCCTGATCGATGCCGGCGCCCTGGCATCTGGCCAGAACCTGCCGGCCGAACGCGTGCTGGCCGAGCGGCTCAAGGTCAGCCGCACCACGGTCAAGCATTGCTACGACGAGCTGCGCAGCCTCAGCGTGCTGTCCACCCATGGCCGCGGCGGCACCGTGGTGCATGCGCCGCCGCGCTTGTCGCCCGAACTGCGCCAACTCAAGGGCTTCACCCAGGAAATGCGCGAGCTGGGGATGACGCCAAGCTCCCGCCTGCTGGAGCGCGCCGTCGTGCAGGACCGCACCATGGCCTCGGTGTTCCAGCGGCCCTCCACCGCCAGTTTCCTGCGCGTGGTGCGCCTGCGCCTGGCCGATGATTGCCCCATGTCGCGCGAGGTCGCCTGGTACGACCTCACCCTGGCGCCCGCGCTGGAAGGCTGGGACACCCACGGCTCGGTCTATGCCTACCTGCAGGACGTCTGCCGCATCCGCATGGACCATGCCGACCAGAGCATCGAAGCCGTCATGAGCAGCGAGGCGGAAGCCAGCGTGTTCGGTTTCGACCAGCCCGGGCCCTGCCTGCTGTTCAAGCGCCACACCTACTCGACCCACCAGCAACTGGTCGAGTACGTGGAAGGTACCTTCCGCGGTGACGCCTACGCCTACCGGCTCAAGATGCCGGCCTGACCGCTGCCAGTGTGCTGACCTCGGGTTCGGCGCGGGTAACCCGGAACTGCGCCAGCGTTTCCTGCGAGGGCAGGGCGTCCAGCACCCCGGCGCACGACGCCACCAGCGCGCCACAGGCGGTGGCTTGTCGCAGGGCCCTTGCCAGCAGCGCGCTGTCGTTCTCCCAGCCCTGGCCCAGCGCCACGATCAGCCCGCTGGCGAACGCGTCGCCCGCGCCCAGGGTGTCGATGGCGTCCACCGCATGGGCCGGGCACAGCCACGGCAAACGACCCGGTGCAAAGGCGATGCAGCCGCGGTGGCCAACGGTCACCACCAGCAGGCGGCCCTGCCAGCGCGACCAGAGTGCATCCACAGCGGTGTGCATGCCCTGCGCCAGTGCGGTCAGATCACCGTCGGCGGGCAGGGCGGTGCCCAGCAACTGGGTGGCCTCGACCTCGTTGACCAGCAGCACCTGCGTGAGCGCCAGCAGGGCATCGGGGATGGCCTGCCACGGCGAGGGGTTGAGCAGGGTCGGCACGCCCGCGGCTTGCGCCAGTTCGAAGCAGCGCTGCACAGCGGGCAGGGCGGTCTCGAACTGGCCATAGACCCAGTCGGACGCGGCGATGTCGGCCTGCGCCAGCTCGGCG
>CAIQIL010000193.1 GCA_903871865.1 uncultured Burkholderiales bacterium | reverse complement strand
GTGCGCACCGAGTCCCAGGGCAGCAGCGTCCAGCAGGTGATGGTGCTCAACGGCGGGCGGGCGCGCTTGTACATGGGTCGCACGCAATCGGTCACGGCCTGGCAGTTCGCCTTCAGCCCGACGGCGCAGCAGCAAGGGCAGACCACCTTCGGCGGCTACGGGCCGGCAGGTGCGCCGGGCGTGACGGCCTTGCCGCAGACGGTCTGGATCGACGTCGGCGAGGGCATCCACGTGACGCCACGCTGGTCGGGTGGGCGCGACGTGGTGGTGGACATCGAGGCGCAGTCGCGCCAGCCGGTGCAGCCCGGCTCGGCCTATGGCGGCCAGCTCGACCCCGATGGCCAGACCCGCCGCACCGAGCTGGCCAGCACCGTGAGCGTGCCCCTGGGCGAGTGGGTGGTGGTGGCGCGCAACGGTGGGCGCGTGCAGCGGTCGCAATCCGGTACGCTGTCCACGCGGGATGTGGACGACAGCCAGTCGGAGCAACTGGAGATCCGCGTCACCGCGCCATGAGTGGCACCACGCCCTCATCACGCCCCCCATCACGCGCTCATCACGACCCCACACGGAGACACGCATGACCTCGATGCCCGGCTCGGCCCCCGCCAACGGCGGCCCCTCGGTGTTTTCCTCGGCCACCCAGGCCTTGCTGGACAGCGTCAAACGCGCTGGATTCCCGCCCATCTACGAGCAGCCGCTGGCGCAGGCCCGGCGGTCTTACAGCCTGGGCGTGGGCGCCACGGCCTTCCCGCCCTTGCCCATGGCGCGGGTCGAGAACTTCCACATCCCCGGCCCGGCCGGACAGATCCCGGCGCGGCTGTGGGCCGCCAGCCAGGCGCCCGACCTGCCGGTGTTCCTCTACCTGCACGGTGGTGGTTTCGTGATCGGCGGCATCGACACCTGCGAGGCCATGTGCACCGTGCTGGCGCAGCGCAGCGGCGGTGCGGTGGTCGCCATCGACTACCGCCTGGCGCCCGAGCACAAATTCCCGGCCGGTCTGGACGACAGTTTTGCCGCTCTGCAATGGTTGGCCGACCACGGCCACACCCGCGGCCTGGACACCACCCGCATGGCGGTGGGCGGCGACAGCGCAGGCGGCACGCTGGCCGCATCGACGGCGCTGATGGCGCGCGACGCCGGCATCCCGCTGGCGCTGCAGGCGCTGTTCTATCCCTCGGTGCAACTCGGCATGAAGACCGAGTCCTTGATGACGTACTCGCGCTCCACCCTGCTGAGCTGGGAGCTGATGCACTGGTTTGAAAAGCAGACCCAGGGTGGTGCACAGCGCGAGCGCTGGCACCGCGAGCCCCTGCATGCGCCCAGCCACACCGGCGTGGCGCCCGCCTGGATCGGCCTGGCGCAGTGCGACCCCCTCGCCGACGAGGGCCACCTCTACGCCACGCGCCTGCGCGAAGCCGGCGTGCCGGTGGTGGTGCGCGAGTGGCCGGGCGTCATCCACGACTTCATCAACATGGGCCGCTTCCTGCCCGAAGCCGCCCAGGCGCACGACACCCTGGGGGAGGCGCTGAAGCAGGCCTGGGCGCGCTGAGGCGGCACGGGAAGACCCTCGGGCGACCATGCGCCGCAGTGGCACGGTGCTTGCATCGTGCCCTGCACCATGCCCCGCCGAGCCCCGTTCTCCGTTCCCGCCCCCCACTGTGATGCCGATGTCTCGGCGCAGCGTGCGGCGGCCGTCTGGCGCGACCGGCTCAGCCTCCTGCTGGAGTCCACCGGCGAGGGCATCTTCGGGGTGGACACCCACGGGCTGTGCAGCTTCATCAACCCGGCCGGTGCGCGCATGCTGGGCTACCAGCCGCAAGAGGTGCTGGGCCGCAACATGCACGAGCTCACGCACCACACCCACCCGGATGGCGCGCATTACCCGGCCGACGATTGCCCCATCTTCCGCGCCTTCCGGGCCGGGGTGTCTTGCCGCATCGACAGCGAGGTGCTGTGGCGCCGTGACGGCACTTCCTTGCCCGTCGAGTACACCTCCTACCCCATCCTGGATGGTGGGCTGGTGTTGGGCGCCGTGGTCACCTTCGTCGACATCAGCCAGCGCAAGGCGCAGGAGCAGCAGCTGCGCCTTGCGCACGAGCAGCTCGAGCGCCGGGTCACCGAGCGCACCCACGCGCTGACACAGGCCCTGAGCCAGTTGCGTGACTTGCAGGCCCACCTCGAGCACGTGCGCGAAGACGAGCGCATCCGCATCGCCCGCGAGATCCACGACGAGCTGGGCAGCCTGCTG
>CAIQIL010000192.1 GCA_903871865.1 uncultured Burkholderiales bacterium | reverse complement strand
GGCCCGGACGCCAGCTACCGCGGCCGCCAGGGCGTGGACCCGGCGCAGGTCGAAGAGCTCAAGAAGCTCTACGGCTTCGACAAGCCCGCGCCCGAGCGCTTCCTGGCCATGCTGACGTCCTACGCCCGCTTCGACCTGGGCGAGAGCTTCGTGCACCACAAGTCGGTGTGGGCGCTCATCCAGGAGAAGCTGCCCGTCTCCATCAGCCTGGGGTTGTGGACCTTCTTCCTGAGCTACCTGGTCTCGGTGCCGCTGGGCATCGCGAAGGCGGTGCGTGCGGGCTCGCGCTTCGACATGGTCACCAGCCTGCTCGTGCTGGTGGGCTATGCCATCCCTGGCTTCGTGCTGGGCGTGGCGCTGCTGGTGCTGTTCGGCGGCGGCAGCTTCCTGCAATGGTTCCCGCTGCGCGGCCTGACCTCGCCGAATTGGGATGAGCTGGGTTGGGCGGCCAAAGTCACCGATTACCTCTGGCACATCGCCTTGCCGGTGACGGCCAGCGTGCTGGGCAGTTTCGCCGTGGTCACCATGCTGACCAAGAATGCTTTCCTCGACGAGATCCGCAAGCAGTACGTGCTGACCGCCCGGGCCAAGGGCCTGGACGAGCGCAAGGTGCTGTGGAAGCACGTCATGCGCAACGCCCTCATCCCCCTGGTGACGGGCTTCCCTTCGGCCTTCATCGGGGCCTTCTTCACGGGCTCGCTGCTGATCGAGACGCTGTTTTCGCTCGATGGCCTGGGCCTCTTGAGCTACGAATCCGTCATGCGCCGCGACTACCCCGTGGTGTTGGGCACGCTCTACCTCTTCACCCTCATCGGCCTGGTGACCAAGCTCATCAGCGATCTGTGCTACGTCTGGGTGGACCCCCGCGTGAGGCTGGACGCATGAGCCAAGAGATGTCCCGAGTGTCCCCCGCACCTGCCACGGCGCCAGTGGCTGAAGCTTCGCCATCGCCATCTCGCCGCGCCTGGCTGCGCTTCCGTCAGCAGCGCCTGGGTTACTGGAGCCTGCTGCTGTTCACGGTGCTGATGGTGCTGAGCCTGTGCGCCGAGCTGGTCTCCAACGACAAGCCCCTGGTGGCGCGCTACCAGGGCCATTGGTACTTCCCCATCGCGCAGAACGTGCCCGAAACCACCTTCGGTGGCGACTTCGACAGCCCCACCGACTACCTCGACCCCTTCATCGTCGCGCAGTTCAAACGGCCGGGCAATTTCGCCATCTACCCGGTCAACCGCTCGCACCACCGCACCATCAATTACTTCGCCAAGTCGCCGAACCCGGCGCCGCCATCGGCCGAGAATTGGCTGGGCACGGACGACCGGGGCCGCGATGTGTTCGCCCGCCTGCTGTATGGCTTCCGCGTCTCGGTGCTGTTCGGCCTGGCGCTCACGCTCATCGGCGTGGTGGTCGGTGTGCTGACCGGGGCGGTGCAGGGCTTTTACGGCGGGCGCACCGACCTGTTCTTCCAGCGCTTCATCGAGGTCTGGAGCTCCATGCCCGAGCTCTACCTGCTGATCATTTTCTCGGCGGTGTTCACGCCCAGCATCTGGCTGCTGCTGGTG
>CAIQIL010000191.1 GCA_903871865.1 uncultured Burkholderiales bacterium | reverse complement strand
GCTACGACATTGGGCTGCTGGAAGCCGCGCTGAACGCCCACATCCAATCCGGCAACACCTGGAACCGCGACTGGGTCATCGTCACCCAGATCCACCCGGCCGAGGCCTACACCCTGCTGTTCAGCCGCAGCACGGACGTCGAGGCCCGCATCGCCACCCAGGTGCCGGTGTCGTCACCGGCCTTCAACATCGCCGACCCCCAACTCGGGCTGGCCTTGACGCGCTCCAGCGGCGCGCTCTACAGCGTGCTGGCGCAGGCGGACGTGGTGCCCTACTTCCGCATCCACAAACTCAAAGGCTGGCGCGGCGCGGGTGAGGGCCAGAAGCTGACGCTGGAGCCGTATGGGCGCGGGTGAGCGGCGCGGCACGCCACCACGGGCGCGGGCCGGGGCGATGGCGATGGCCCTGTGTTTGGCAGTGGTGCTGCCGCTCACGCTGGGGGCATGCGCAACAGCCGAAGCCCCGTCCGATGCCACGGCCAAACCAGCCCACCTGCGTTGGGACTTCGAACGCGACGGACTCGGCATCGGCGAGACCGACCGGCAGGGACGCATGTGGAGCAACATGGCCGGAGCCGGACTGCTTGGCCTTTTGCGAGGCGCATCCCCCCTGGACAACATCGCACTGAGCCCTGAGGAATTGCAAGTGGCCATCGTGTCGGCCTTGGCGCCACCGCGGCACTTCCTGACGGCGATGCCCAGGTCCGGCACATCGCGGACCTCGCTGGCACCCGACAGCGCGACAGCGGCGCCCACCGACAGCACCACCGATGGCGACGAACGCGGCTGGGGCATCGCGTCGTCGAACGAGGGGCAAATCACCACCGACTGGCAACGCATCCCGGGCCGCGAGGCCGGCTTCCTGTGGTGGAAAAAGCGCTACGACACCGAGGTACGCCACGTCATCACCGTCAAGCAGGCGTTCCGCTCCAGCAGCCTCAGCAGCTACAGCATCGAGACAGAAGTGCGCGAGCGCCCCAACGCCAACTACGACTGGGCACCCGCCAACCCCGAGCTGGGCCGCGCCTCCTTCGAGCGCATCAAGGGGCAGTTGTGGGCGTCCATCCAAGTGCAATCGAACCGAAAGAAGGCGCGCAAATGAAGGTCAGCACCCTCCAAGCCGTTTTGAGCATCCTGATCGTCGCGGTGTTCCTGGCCGTCACCGCCATCGTCGCCCTCACGCCGGTGCTGGGCGGCTACCCGCCCGAACCCTTCACCGAGCACCTCAAGACCTTCTCCACCCTCTACTCTGGCGTGATCGGCATCGTCATTGGCTACTACTTCGGCCGACGCAGCGACAGCCCGCACGAAGGCTGAAGCGCGCGCCGCCCTGTTTGAGCGGGCCGCCGCACGTTGTGAGCGACACGCCGAGTTCAGCAAGCTCGCGCGCAACACCGTTTCGGCGAGCGATGCCCCGAAGTGCTCGGCGTGCCGCCCCCAAAGCCCTGCGCACGACACCTTGCGCCCTGAACGCCCGAGCATTTGAGAGCGGCGCGCCACTCGAAACGCCTTGCGCGCGACTGGCCGCGAGCGGCACACCAAGCTTGCTTGCTGACAGCCCGCTCAAAACCAGCGGCGCATGGATGCCACTGAGCGGTGCGCGCCCCGGCGAGGCTTGCGCGCAAGGTTCTGAGACGCTGCGCCCGAGAGCCGCTTGCGACGGACGAAGCAAACGGAGCGGCCCGCAAAGAGTTTGGCTCGGCGTGCAAGGCTTTTTGCTCGGCACGCCGAGTTCAGGCACTTCGCGCGCAAAGCCATTTGGCTTGCGCACCGCCTTCTGAGCCTTGCGCGCAAGCCTTTGAACCTTGCACGCCGAGCTCAAAGCCTCGCGCGCCGAGTTGCTGCACGTCGCGCGCAAAGCAAAAAGCCTTGAACCCCGAGTTGCAGAGCTTTGCGCGCGAAGCTCTTTGGCTTGCGCGCAAGGCTGGATGGCTTGCGGACGACGCTTTTTGCCTTGCGCCCCGGGCAAGCCGGCTGGCGCGAGAGCGCCGGTGCGCGACTTGGAAGTGTCAACGGCTGTGGTTATAGTGCTGCCGATACAAATACAAACACTTGGGAGCGGAGCATGGAAGCGTGTGCTTGGGTGCTGGAGCGCAGTGGGCGGCTGCCGGAGCGGGATGCTTGGGCGGCGGTGGGCGGCGAGACGCCGGTGGGCCGGGGTGCTGGCGATGCCGAATTTTTCAGGGCGGTACAAAACCGCCGCGGCTGGCAGGCGTGCGCGGGAATGCCATTGCAAATCAATTGCTCGCGTCCACGGGCGCCTGCGGGTGCAGGT
>CAIQIL010000190.1 GCA_903871865.1 uncultured Burkholderiales bacterium | reverse complement strand
GATCATTAAGCCCTTCAAACTCGACGAAGTGAAGGAAGCCCTTCACGAGATCGGCTTGCAGGGGCTAACCGTTACCGAGGCCAAGGGTTTCGGACGGCAGAAAGGGCATACCGAGCTCTACCGTGGCGCCGAGTACGTGGTGGACTTCCTGCCCAAGGTCAAGGTCGAGGTCGTGGTCAAGGGCGACGACGTCGAACGCTGCATCGAAGCCATCATCAAGGCGGCCACGACCGGCAAGATCGGCGACGGCAAGATCTTCGTGACCCCGGTTGAACAAGTGGTGCGCATCCGCACTGGCGAGACCGACGAGTCCGCCGTCTGATCAGGGCCTGAAGCCTGGGGTGCTGGGGCCGGTCGGCCTCAGGCCTCAGGTGCCCGGTGCCACGCCACCTGGTGCAGCTTCTGGCTGCTCGGGTGGCGTTTGCGCTTTCAGGGCCAGCACATCGGCGGCGAGCTGGTTCAGCAGCCGGTCGATGTCGGTGTCGGTGCGCAGCAGCTCCTGCACATCGGGCCACAGGAAACCATCGGTGCGGCTGCGGTCGATGAAGCGCAGCAGCTCGTCGTAATAGCCCGCCACATTGAGCAGGCCCAGGGCCTTGTGGTGGTAGCCCAGCTGGCGCCAGGTCCAGACCTCGAAGATCTCTTCCATGGTGCCGATGCCGCCGGGCAGGGCGATGAACGCGTCCGACTGCATGGCCATCTGGTGCTTGCGTTCGTGCATGCTGTCCACGACCTGCAGGTCGGAGACGCCACCGTGGCCCAGTTCACGCTGGATGAGCTTGTGCGGGATCACGCCGATCACGCGGGCACCGTGCTGCAAGGCCGCGTCGGCGACCGCACCCATCAGGCCCGTGCTGCCACCGCCATAGACGAGCTGCCAGCCGCGCAGGCCGATCTGGCGGCCGACTTCGCGCGCGGCCGCGAGGTGCGCAGGGTCATCGCCGTTGCGCGAGCCGCAATAGACACACAGGGACAGGCTCATGGGTGGCGCGTTGGCTTCGGTGTGATGGAGATCAGCTGCGGTGGTCGATGACCCGCGTGCGGCAGATGGCATCGTGCAGGAATTGCCGCTGGGGCAGCAGGCGCGTGAGGGCCGCATAGATCATGGCCCACACCAGCATGGCGCCAAAGAGCAGCTTGCTCTGGTGCCAACCGGCCAGCCAGCTGCCAACCCAGGCGGGCATGAACCACAGCCAGGACAGCAGGAAGCGCAGGCAGGCGGGCCACAGCCCGAGTGGTTCTCCCTGGTGCGTGACCAGGCGCACCTGCCAGGTTTTCATCGCCAGGGTCTGGCCACCGTGGGTCCAGAACCAGATGAAGTACAGCGCCAGCGCCAGGAACTGCGTGGCCATCATGCCGGTGCGGCCCTGCAGGGCGTGCACCTGTCCCGCAGACACGCTGTAGATGGCGCCGGCCACCATGAACAGGGCGAACAGCAACACACCTTCGTAGATGAACGCAGCCATGCGACGGCGCAAGGGGGCGGCCAAGCCTTCGGCGCGGGCCCGCAATTCGGCCGCGCTCAGGCCGCCCTGGGTGGGGAGCTTGAAGACCGACATCTCAGGCAGGCAGAGGCTGGTCGAGCATCAGGGTTGTGTGCCTGTGCCGCTGGCCGGCAGCGAGGCCATGGCAGCGCTCTGGGCGCCCTTGCGCGGCAACAGGGTGACCGGGTCCACGAAGCTTTTCGTGGCCGTGATCTTGGGGTTGCCGCTTTGCTGGTGCACGGGGGGCACGGGCTGTCGCGTGACCAGGTTGGTGGTGGCGCCGGTGCCGGCCTTGACCAGGGTGGGCGCCACAACCACCGGCTGCGAACCTTGCGTGTTCAGGCCACCGCTGCCTTGAGGCATGCTGGGCACCGTGTTCGACTTGCCGGGCGATGCCGCGGCCACCGTCGGACGCTTGGTCGCAAAGACTTGACCGGCCTCGCGCGGGCCGACCATGTTGTCGGCCAGCATCACGGTGCGGGTGCGGCGCTGTGCCTGGCGGTTGAGGTCTTGGCGGTCTTCAGCCGACAGCGCCTGGTAGGCCGCCCACTTCTGCTGCCGCTCGTCAGAGGGCAATTGGCGTGTCTGCTGGAAGCGCAGGCGGGCTTCGCCCCGCTCACTCGGGGGCAGGGCGGCCCATTGCTTCATGCGCTCTTGCAGGCGCTGGCGCTCTTGCGGGCTCAGGTCGTCGAAACGGCTGGCCACCTTGATCCACTTTTGTCTGCCACTTTCGTCCAGCTGAGCCCATTGCACCGCCAGCGGAGACAAGGCCTGGCGCTGGGCCGGCGTGAGCGCTTGCCACGATGTGCCGGTGGCCGTGCCTGCCGTGCTCGGGTGCATGTCTGCAGCGGCCATGGCCTTGTGCGCGTGACTGCCCAGCGCGCAGGCCAGCATCAGCGTGGCTGCACAGGCAACCACGATGCGGCGGGCGAGGGGCGGGCGGAAAGCGGGCATGCGGTGAGGGTGGTCGATCAGTTTGGACAAGGGCTGGGTTCAAGGCGTGGACACGGCCGGGGCGGTGTCGCTGGTCTTGAGGTCACCATCGGGTTCTGG
>CAIQIL010000189.1 GCA_903871865.1 uncultured Burkholderiales bacterium | reverse complement strand
GTTCGAGATGCGCGAGGGCCAGGACATGGCCTGGCAGCGCTTGCCAGTGGACGTGGTGCCGGTCTTGCCCGGCACCATCCCGGTGCTGCAGTGGTTGGCCGATGAACGGGGCCACACGGGCCCCACCCACCGCGACCCAGACTGATCGCTGAAGGATCAGTTCGACGCGGCGCTGGCAGCGGCAGAGGCAGCCTCCACCGGGGCCGACGGCGTCACCGCGGCAGGGGCCGATTCGCTGGCCTTGGGCTCTTCCACATGGGTGGCGTCCACACCGTGCTTCTCACCGCCCATGTCCACGTCGGCGCCGCTCTTCATGAGCAGGTAAACCGCGAGGACAGCGAACACGATGAAACCAAGCAACATCTTCCACATGGGGATCTCCTGAGGGAACACAAACAAGGCGGGCGTCTCATGGACGCCGCTAACCATCCTGGGTGAACGGCCCGGCGCATGGTACGGGTGAAATGGTGCCCCCACCCCTCCGGGACAACCCGAGGTTCATGCCTTCGACGCCGCCATGTGATCTGTCTCAAACGCCGTTGCATGCGGGTGAGGCGCCTTGCTCGCCCGGGAGGCTGCGCTATGCTGGGACGCGACCCCACAACCGAGAGAGACTCCCCATGCGCTACCAGACCCTGAGCCATGCCGTCGATGCCGATGGCGTGCTGCTGCTGACCCTCAACCGCCCCGAGCAACTCAACGCCTTCACGGTCGAGATGGCCAACGAGCTGGTCGATGCCTTCACGCGCGCCAGCGACGACGACGCCGTGCGCGCCATCGTGGTCACGGGCGCGGGCAAGGCCTTCTGCGCGGGCATGGACCTCAGCGTCGGTGGCAATGTGTTTGGCCTGGACGAGTCGCTGCAGCCGACGATGGCCGACATGCGCGAGCGACTGACCGCGCAGGCCATCCACGAAGGCGTGCGCGACACGGGTGGCCGCGTCGTGCTGTCCATCTTCAACTGCAAGAAGCCGGTGATCGGTGCCATCAACGGCGCGGCCGTGGGCATTGGCGCCACCATGACTTTGCCGATGGACATCCGCATCGCGTCCGAGAAGGCGCGCATCGGTTTCGTGTTCGGCCGCATCGGCATCGTGCCGGAAGCGTGTTCGAGCTGGTTCCTGCCGCGCATCGTGGGCATCTCGCAGGCGCTGGAGTGGACCTACATGGCCGACATCTTCGACGGCCACGAGGCGCAACGCGGCGGCCTGGTCAAGTGCGTGGTGCCGCCCGAGCAGTTGCTGGACGAGGCGATGAAGATCGCGCGGCGCATCGCCACCGAGCGCTCGGCCGTGGGCATCGCGCTGACGCGCCAGATGATGTACCGCAACTCGGCGCAGCCGCACCCGCTGGCCGCGCACCAGGTCGATTCGCTGGCCATGTTCTACACCAGCATCGGCGATGGCAAGGAAGGCGTGCAGGCCTTCCTGGAGAAGCGCCCCGCGCAGTTCCAGGGCAAGGCCTCGGAGATGCCGGCCTTCTACCCCTGGTGGGAATGAGGGTGGCTGATGGCTGAGAAGAGCCCATGAAAAAGCCCGGCGCCAGGCCGGGCTTTTTCCTTGTGTCTGCTGCAGCGGCTCGTCAGCCGGTCGCAGCGGACAGGCGCATCAGCTCAGGTGCTCACTGACCAGCTTGGT
>CAIQIL010000188.1 GCA_903871865.1 uncultured Burkholderiales bacterium | reverse complement strand
TCCAAGATGGCGGCGGCCTGGACGACGCGGGAGCCGTTCACGCACACGGACCAAAAGTGATGTTCCAGAGCCTCGGCGCAGAGCCGTTCGATGTCCTTGGCCGAGGCGTCGGCCTTGAGGAGGGTGTGGTCGATATGGCGGGCGAGATCGCGCGGCGACAGTTGCATGCGGTGAGGTTGGCGACGGTTCAGGGCAAGGCAAGCCAGCGGTGCGTGCTTGCTCCTGCCGCTGAATTCCTCGCACCCTTCCGGCACGTGATTTTTGCCGCCCTGTCAGGACTTCTAGCCGGACTGCTGCATGTGGTTTCCGGGCCGGACCACCTGGCGGCGATCGCTCCGCTGGCGGTGCGCGGACATCGCCGCGCCTGGCTCGCCGGGGCCCGCTGGGGGCTGGGACATTCCGCCGGGGTGGTGCTGGTGGGGCTTCTGGCGCTGGCATTGCGCGAAGTGCTGCTGGTGGAACGCCTCTCCTCCATCAGCGAACGGCTCGTCGGGGTGCTGCTGATCGGTATCGGCATCTGGACCCTGCGCCGGGCGTTGCGGGTGGAGGTACACACGCACGCGCATGAACACGACGGATCCCGGCATGAGCACGTCCATTTCCACTCACCGGACCATGCCCATCCGCCGGCGGAAGCGGCCCATGTGCACACCCATGCGGCCTTTGGCATCGGGACGCTGCACGGCTTTGCGGGAGCCTCGCATTTTCTGGGCGTGCTGCCGGCGCTGGCCTTTGCGACGCATCTGGAATCAGTCCTGTACCTGGTGGCTTTCGCCGTGGGCACGGTGATCGCGATGGCGGCCTTTTCGTCGATGCTGGGCTGGCTCGCCCAGGCATTGGGAGCGCACGGCGCGCGGGCCTATCGTGGCCTGATGGGGGCCTGCGCGGCGACGGCCTTTGGTGTCGGCGGCTGGTGGCTGGTGAACGGCGGCTAAACCGGCTGAAGCATGGGTTCCACGTTCCAACTTTTCCGCGACCTGCTGGTCAGTTTCTGGCGGCTGCGTCCGCATCTGCGGCTGGGGCGTTGGGTGCTGCTCTCGGTCATGCTGTGCTCGCTGCTCAGCGCGCCGCTGGAAATGGTCGGGGTGGGCCTGCTGATCCCGATGCTGATGTTTCTCAAGGGCAGCAGGGAGGAACGGGAAAAGCTGCTGAGCGGGCAATATGGCCATTACCTGCGCGACTTTTTTCCGGACCACGACGCCAACTTTTACTTCGCGCTGATCTGTGGACTCATTGTTTTCGCCTTGCTGGCCAAGAACATCGTCCTGTTCACCGGTCAGGTGCTCACTTCCCGTCTGCTGAGCCGGGGGGGCATGAACCTGCGAAACTCCCTCTTCGCCCGGCTGCAGGTGGCGCCGTTGCAGACGTTCGAGTCGAACAAGGCCGGTGAGCTGGCGGCCATCTTCACGGTCGAGTGCGTCCGCACGATGAATGCGCTCGACTATCTGGTGCTCTTCCTCCAGCGCAGCAGCATCGCCCTGTTCATGCTGGGTTACGTGTTCGTCCTGTCGTGGCAGGTCAGCGGGGCGCTGGTCCTGCTCGTGGTCGGCATGGGCGTGATGGCCGGGCGGCTGCACCAGCACATCAAGCAGCGGGGCGGCGAACGGGGCGACGTGTTCCGTCGGTTGGGCGCCTATCTCAACGAGATATTTGCGGGCATCCGCGTCGTCCGTTCCAACAATGCGCAAGGGAGGGCGCGGGACGGCTTCAACCGCG
>CAIQIL010000187.1 GCA_903871865.1 uncultured Burkholderiales bacterium | reverse complement strand
GGCGCCCCTGCAGGGCACCGCTTGCCGGGCGTGTCCATCAGGGGCTCAGGGCCCGGGCGGGTGGCGGTGGTCGGGGATGCCGGGCATGCCCACGTAGCCATCGAGCGCCTGGATGCGCCCCAGCCAGGCCACGACGTGCGGGCAGGGGGTCAGGTCGATCTGCGCTTCCGGTGCGAGCGCCAGGTAGGGGAAGAGCGCAATGTCGGCGATGGTGATGTGGTCCAGCGCCACCCAGTCGCACTGGCTCAGGCGGGCTTCCAGCACCGCCAGGAGGTGCGCGGTGATCTGCTGTGCTTCGCCGACCTGGATGTCTCGGCCGAACTTGTGGTGCAGGCGCAGCGCGTTGGGGCCACGTGTCATCTCGTTGGCCGCGGTGGCCATCCAGGCGGCCACCTGTGCGTGCTGTGCGGGGTCTGAGGGCAGCCAGGTGTCGCCGCCGTGGCGGCGGGCCAGGTAGGTCAAGATGGCTTGGCTGTCGCGCAGCACCAGATCGCCATCGCGCAAGACGGGCACCTGGCCGAATGGGTTCATGGCCAGGAACTCTGGCGCCTTGTGCGCGCGCTCGGCTCCGCTCACCGTGACGCGTTCATGGGGCACTTTGAGCAAGGACAGCAGCAGCCTGGCTTTGTGGCTGTGGCCTGACAGGGGGAACTCGTACAGCGTGATCATGGGTGGCTCCTGGTTTGGGTGTGTTGTGGTGTCAGAGGTCGAGCACGAGGCGTGGGCTGTGGGCGCGTGAGACGCAGATGCACATCTGGTGCTCCGGGCCTCTCTCTGTGTCGGTGAGGACATGGTCGCGGTGCTCGGGTTCGCCCTTGAGCACGCGCACGGCGCAGATGCCACAGTTGCCCGTCAGGCAACTTGACCGCACCGCCACGCCTGCCGACTGGACGGCGGCCAGCACCGTCTGGTCGGCGGCAACATGCAGGGTCTGGCCGGAACGGTGCAGGACGACCTCGATGGCCTGGTCTTGGGGGCGAACCTGGGGTGCCTCGGCCTGGAACCGTTCGAAGCGCAGCCGCTGTGGCGCGATGCCGAGTGTCTGCGCCGTCTGGCTCAGCGCGTCCAGCAAGCCTGCCGGGCCGCAGGCGTAAAACAGGGCTTGGGCGGGGGCGTCGCGCAGCAAGCTGGCCAGGGGCAGTCGCTGCCGCTGGTCGTCGGTGTAGAGCGTGTAAGCCGCGCCCAACTCGGCCCGGAGTTCCTCGGCGTAGGCCGCCTCTGCCGTGCTGCGAGCGGCATGGTGCAAGGTGAACGGGGTGCCACGCGCCCGCAGGGCGTGCGCCATGGCCCTGATCGGGGTGATGCCAATGCCCCCGGCCAGCAGCACCGCCGCTGAGTCACCGTCGTGCAAGGCAAAGGCATTGCGGGGCGCTTGGGCGTTCAGCACGCGACCCAGTTGGTATTGCGCATGGGCTGCCACCGAGCCGCCGCGGCCTGCGTCGTCACGCAGCACGGCGATTTCATAAGCCTGTCCTCCGGCGGGCAGACTCACCACCGAGTAATGGCGCCATGCGAGGCTGCCATCGGCCAGCGTCACAGGCACAGGCAGGTGTGCCCCCGCCGCCACGGCGGGCAAGGGCAGCCCCTCGGCATGGCGAAGCTCATAGGCACGCACCCTGGGCGTCAACTGGCGCATGCCCGAGATGCGCAACGGCAGCGGACCGTCGCCCAGCGGCGCGGGGGAGGGTGTGACGTCGCGCGGCAGGGCCCGCAGGCGATGCAGTTCTTCGCGCAAAGGCGCCACGATGTCTTCCACTTGGGCTTGGGTCCAGCGCGGCGTGATGTGCTGCGGGCAATTCCATTCGCATGCCTCGATGTGGATGAGCACGCCGCGTTCCACCCTGGCCCTGTAGGTGGGAACCTCCAGGCGTGCCATCAAGGCGGGATCGTCTTTGTCGTGGACGATGCGCGCACGGCCCAGCAGCTTGAGCCTGCGCTTGTTCACATAGTCCATGAGGATGAGCGAGATGCGGTCGTCGGCATGGAGGTTGCCAACGCTCACGTACTGGGCGTTGCCGCTGAGGTCGGCATAACCGATGGTGCGCGCATCGAGCACCTTGAGGAAGCCGATCGGGCCCCCACGGTGCTGCACATACGGCCAACCGGTCTCCGACACCGTGGCTTGGTAGAAGCTGTCGCGTTCAGCGATGAACCGGGCTTCGTGTTCGGTCAGGGTGTTGCGCGGGTCTGGCTCAAAGTCGAAGCCGATGTTGGCCTCACGGCTGCCGTACTGGGTTTGTGCCGCTTTCACGCCGGGGGTGAACGCGATGCTGGCGAATGCGCGGGGCATGGGATGGCCTTTCGAAGATCGTTGTCGGGACCTTATGCCAAGCCATTCGGAAGAGGAATGCCCCTCTTGCGCAATTCATTGTTCCAATTTGGGGAACAGCGATGGCGCCGTGGCTGGCGGCGCCGCTCTCACCAGTACTTCGGATAGCGCGCTTCCCGGGTCAGGTTGTTGAAGATCAGGGCGACGACAACGATGCACACCGCGCCCAGCAAAGTCGGCAGCAGCAGGAATTGCCACCCGGGTTGGGTCAGGAACACGATGACGGGGTTGGAGCCCGCGGGAGGGTGCACCGTGCGGGTGGCCATCATGAAGGCGATGGCACAGCCTGTGGCGATGCCAGCCGACCACCAATGCGGCCCGAGGGCATGCAGGCACAGCAGCCCGATCAGCGAGCTCGCTGCGTGACCGACGATGACATTGCGCGGTTGCGAGAAGGGCGCATCCGGGTAGCCGAACACCAGCACGCAGGACGCGCCGAAGGAGCCCAATGTGAGAGCCGTGACCAGCCAGTCGCTGAGGCCCGCGACCGTGGCGATGGCGAGGAAGCCGCCGAGCGCAGCCACCAGCACGGCTTTCAGTGGGTGCCGGGGGGGCAGGGGGGCGCGGTCGCCAGCGAGTTTGGAGAGCAACATGGCAAGGACTCTTTCAAAAGGAGTGGATGGGCAGGAACTGGACGCAGTCTATTGAATACAGACAGGTCTGTCTATCATTTGTGCCACAATCGCGGTGTGGGTCATCGCCATCCGCGCCCGTTCGGGCGCAGGCGCCATCCATTGCAGGACACACCATGCCCCGAGCCACCAAGGAAGATCTGGTGCTGGAGACCGCTCTGGCCCTGTTTGCCACGCACGGCTACCACGCTGTCGGCGTGGACCGCATCAAGGATGCGTCGGGCGTGGCCAAGATGACGCTCTACAAGCACTTTGCGACGAAGGACATCCTCATCGAGAAGGTCTTGCTGCGCCGCGATGAGCACATGCGCAAGGGCCTGTGGGCGGCCATCACCGAGCCCGACGTGCTGGCACAGGGGGCTGTGGCGCAGCTGCGCGCGGTGTTCGAGTGGCATGCCCGCTGGTTCGCCCAGCCCGCGTTCCATGGCTGCATGTTCATCAAGGCCTCGGAGGAGTTCCTGGACGATGGCTCAGGCATCCGGGAGGCGTCCCGTGCACACAAGGACTGGTTGCGCGAACTGCTGGATGGCTTGTTGCGCCAGGCGGGGGTGGTGCGCCATGAGGCGCTGGCCAGCCACCTGCTGATCGTGCTCGACGGCCTGATCGTCCAGGCCAACCTGTTCCGCGGTCAGGACTGGGTGACGCAGACCTGGGACCTGGTGGCGAGCTTGCTGTCGCTGCATGTGCCCCCTCCCACAACGGGGCAAGCGCCGCGGGCTTGAGCTCCCTGACGGGCCGTTGTCAGGCAGCGTCGTCCTCCACCAGGAAGCCGCCGCTCTGGTGCGACCACAGCCGCGCGTACAACCCGCCTTGGGCCAGCAGCGACGCGTGGTCGCCTTCCTCGACGATGCGGCCCTGGTCCATGACGATGAGGCGGTCCATGGCGGCGATGGTGGACAGGCGGTGCGCCACGGCCACCACGGTCTTGCCTTCCATCAGCTTGTAGAGGCGGGCCTGGATGGCGGCCTCGACCTCGGAGTCGAGCGCGCTGGTGGCCTCGTCGAGCAGCAGGATGGGCGCGTCTTTCAGCATCACGCGTGCGATGGCGATGCGCTGGCGCTGCCCCCCTGAGAGCTTCACGCCGCGCTCACCCACGTGGGCCTCGAAGGCCTTGCGGCCGTGCGCATCGGACAGCGTCTGGATGAAGTCGGCGGCCTCGGCGCGCTCGGCGGCGCGGTGCATGTCGGCGTCGGACGCATCGGGCCGGCCGTAGAGGATGTTGTCGCGCACCGAGCGGTGCAGCAGCGAGGTGTCCTGCGTGACCATGCCGACCTGGGCGCGCACGCTGTCTTGCTGCACCTGGGCGATGTCCTGCCCGTCGATGAGGACGCGGCCCGATTCGACGTCGTAGAAGCGCAGCAGCAGGTTGAGGATGGTGGTCTTGCCCGCGCCGGAGCGGCCCACCAAGCCGATTTTTTCGCCCGGCCGGATGTGCAGGTTCAGGCCGTCGATGACGGTGCGCTGGCCGCCGTAGCCGAAGCGCACCTGGTCGAAGCGCACCTCACCGCGGCCGACCTGCAGCGCCGGCGCGCCGGGCTTGTCCACCACCGTGTGCGGCTTGGACAGCGTGTTGATGCCGTCCTGCACCGTGCCGATGTGCTCGAACAGCGCGGCCATCTCCCACATCATCCAGTGCGAGATGCCGTTCAGGCGCAGCGCCATGGCCGTGGCCGCCGCCACCGCGCCGATGCCGACCTGGCCTTGCACCCACAGCCACAGCGACACGCCCGTGGTGGACAGGATCAGCAGCATGCTCAGGGTGTGGTTGACCACCTCGAAGCCGCTGACCAGGCGCATCTGCGCGTGCACCGTCTTCATGAACTCCTGCATGGCCGAGCGCGCGTGGCCGGCCTCGCGGTTGGCGTGCGAGAACAGCTTGACCGTGGCGATGTTGGTGTAGGCGTCGGTGATGCGGCCCGTCATCAGCGAGCGCGCATCGGCCTGGGCGCGGGCGGTGGCGCTCAGGCGCGGCACGAACCAGCGCACCGCGCAGCCATACAGCAGCAGCCAGCCCAAAAAAGGCGCCAGCAGCCACAGGTCGAAACCGCCGACCACCGCCGTCATGGTGACGAAGTAGATGGTGACGAAGACGAGGATGTCGCCGACGATGAAGCAGGTGTCGCGCACCGCCAGCGCCGTCTGCATGACCTTGGCGGCCACGCGGCCGGCGAACTCGTCCTGGTAGAAGCCCATGCTCTGGTTGAGCATCAGGCGGTGGAACTTCCAGCGCAGGCGCATGGGGAAGTTGCCGGCCATGGTCTGGTGCTTGAGCAGGGTCTGCAGCCACACCAGCAGCGGGCTGGCCAGCAAGATGCCACCGAGCAGCAGCAGGTGCGTGCGTTGCTCCGTCCACAGCTGTGCCGGCGGGATGCGGCTGAGCCAGTCGACGATGTTGCCCAGCATGTTGAACAGCAGGGCTTCGAAGGCGCCGATGCTGGCCGTCAGCAAGGTCATGCCCAGCAGGAAGGGCCGCATGCCCTGCGTGTTGGCCCACACAAAGGCAAAAAACCCCTTGGGCGGTGCCGAAGGGGTGTCTTGCGGGTAGGGGGCAATGCGTCGTTCGAACCAGCTCAGCACGTCAGGGGGCTTTCCACAAACCGCCAAGGTTAAGGCCTGGCGGCGTCCTTGTCAGGCGTGGGGGCTGGCTCAGTAGATCTCCGGCACGAACATGTCGGCCGGCACCGGGTTGCGGATGTAGTCCTCGTGGCGCTCGCGCGGGGGCAGGTAGACCGGCTGGTGCTCGACCTCGTGGTAGTCGAACTGCGCGAGCAGGTGGTGCATGCAGTTCAGGCGGGCGCGCTTCTTGTCCACGGCCTGCACCACCCACCAGGGCGCCTCGGGGATGTGGGTGCGCTCCAGCATCACTTCCTTGGCGCGGGTGTAGTCCTCCCAGCGGCGGCGGCTTTCCAGGTCCATCGGACTGAGTTTCCACTGCTTCAGCGGGTCGTTGATGCGGGCCAGGAAGCGCGCGCTCTGCTCTTCGTCGGAAATCGAGAACCAGTACTTGATGACGCGGATGCCGCTGCGCACCAGCAT
>CAIQIL010000186.1 GCA_903871865.1 uncultured Burkholderiales bacterium | reverse complement strand
CAACCCCGTGCACCTGATGTACGTGCTGGAGCAGCAGATCGAGCGCGAGCAGTTCCCTGCCGAGGTCGAGCAGAAGTACATCGCCTACATCAAGGAGTCGCTGGCACCGCGCTATGCCGAGTTCATCGGCAAGGAGATCCAGACGGCCTACCTGGAGAGCTATTCCGAGTACGGCCAGAACATCTTCGACCGCTACGTGACCTACGCCGATTACTGGATCCAGGACCAGGAGTACCGAGACACCGACACGGGCGAGATCTTCGACCGCGGCGCGCTCAACGCCGAGCTGGAGAAGATCGAGAAGCCGGCCGGCATCGCCAACCCGAAGGACTTCCGCAACGAGATCGTCAACTTCGTGCTGCGTGCGCGGGCCAACAACGGCGGCAAGAACCCGCTGTGGACCAGCTACGAGAAGCTGCGGGTGGTCATCGAGAAGAAGATGTTCAGCAACACGGAAGAGCTGTTGCCGGTCATCAGCTTCAACGCCAAGGCCAGCGCCGACGAGGTCAAGAAGCACGAGGACTTCGTCAACCGCATGGTGCAGAAGGGCTACACGGCCAAGCAGGTGCGCCTGCTGTGCGAGTGGTACCTGCGCGTGCGGAAATCGTCTTGATGGTCCACCCCCGAGCGCCTTCCGGCGCTCCCCCTGCAAGGGGGCGCCACCAAGGGCCCGGCCAAGCCGGATCCCTGGTAGCCGCTTGATTCAGAAACGGCGAACTGCGCATGACACGTCAACACATCATCGACCGACGGCTCGCGGGGAAGAACAAATCGATCGGCAACCGCGAGCGCTTCCTGCGTCGCTACAAGGACCAGGTCCGCGACGCGGTGCAGCGCGCCATCAATGGCCGCAGCATCCGTGACATCGAAAAGGGCGAGGACATCGCCATCCCCAAGCGGGATTTGTCCGAGCCCGTTTTCAGTCACGGCCAGGGTGGCAGCCGCGAGGTCGTGCACCCGGGCAACAAGGAGTACGTGCGTGGCGACCGCATCGAGAAGCCGCAAGGCGGCGGAGGCCAGGGGCAGGGCCAAGGCCAGGCCAGCGATTCCGGCGAGGGCGAGGACGACTTTGTCTTCTCGCTGAGCAAGGAAGAGTTCATGCAGGTCTTCTTCGAGGACCTGGCCTTGCCCAACCTCGTGCGCACGGCCCTGGCCGAGGTGCCCGAGTGGAAGAGCCACCGCGCCGGTTTCAGCAACGATGGCACGCCCAACAACCTGCACGTGGTGCGCTCCATGCGGGGGGCGCTGGGCCGGCGCATCGCGCTCGGGGCGTCCAGCCGCCGCGAGATCCAGGAGCTGGAAGCGCGCCTGGCCACCTTGCGCGCCGAGCAGGAAGCCGGCGACGACGCCCTGGTGCGCAAGCACGCCGCCGAGATCGAAGACATCGAGGCGCAGCTGCAGCACCTCCACGGCCGCATGAAGGGCATCCCCTTCCTCGACCCCATCGACCTGCGCTTCCGCAGCCGTGTCAAGGTGCCCGTGCCGACCACCAAGGCCGTGATGTTCTGCGTGATGGACGTTTCGGGCTCGATGGACGAGCAGCGCAAGGAGTTGTCCAAGCGCTTCTTCATCCTGCTCTACCTGTTCCTGACGCGGCACTACGACAAGATCGAGCTTGTCTTCATCCGCCACCACACGCAGGCGCAGGAGGTGTCCGAGCAGGACTTCTTCCACGCGACCGAGACCGGTGGCACGGTGGTGTCCAGCGCCCTGGTGCTGCTCGACGAGATCATCCAGGCGCGCTACCCCACCAACGAGTGGAACCTGTACGTGGCCCAGGCCTCGGACGGTGACAACTGGCACCACGACTCGGCGCGCTGCCGCGAGGTCCTGGAAGACAAGATCCTGCCGCTGGTGCGCTACTTCGCCTATGTGCAGGTGGCGCAGACCGAGCAGAACCTGTGGGACGAGTACATGGGCCTGTCCGAGACGCACAAGCACTTCGCCATGCGCAAGGTGCTGGACGCTTCGCAGATCTACCCGGTGTTCCGCGAGCTGTTCAAGAAGGAAGGGGTGGACGCATGAAGAGGGCTGAACATCCGCTGCCCGGGCAGTCGGACTGGTCGTTCGAGCTGATCGAGCAGTACCACGACGTCATCCGCGCCACGGCCGAGCGCTACAAGCTCGACACCTACCCCAACCAGCTGGAGATCATCACCGCCGAGCAGATGATGGACGCCTACGCCAGCGTGGGCATGCCGGTGAACTACCGGCACTGGTCGTATGGCAAGGAGTTCATCGCCACGGAGAAGAACTACCGCCGCGGCTTCATGGGCCTGGCCTATGAAATCGTCATCAACTCCAACCCCTGCATCAGCTACCTGATGGAGGAGAACACCATGGCCATGCAGGCCCTGGTGATCGCGCACGCGGCCTATGGCCACAACAGCTTCTTCAAGGGCAACTACCTGTTCCGGATGTGGACGGACGCCGGCTCGATCATCGACTACCTCGTCTATGCGAAGAACTACGTGGCCCGCTGCGAGGAGCGCCATGGCGTGGCCGCGGTGGAAGAGCTGCTGGACTCCTGCCATGCGCTGATGAACCACGGCGTGGACCGCTACCGCCGCCCGGGCAAGCTCTCGCTGGACAAGGAGCTGGCCCGCCGCGAGGAGCGCGAGTCCTACCTGCAGCAGCAGGTCAACGACCTGTGGCGCACCCTGCCGCGCAAGGCCGACCGGCCCGAGGAGGAGTCGGTGCGCCGCTTCCCGCCCGAGCCGCAGGAGAACATCCTCTACTTCGTCGAGAAGAACGCGCCACTGCTGGAGCCCTGGCAGCGCGAGATCGTGCGCATCGTGCGCAAGGTGGCGCAGTACTTCTACCCGCAGCGCCAGACCCAGGTGATGAACGAGGGCTGGGCCACGTTCTGGCACTACACGCTGCTCAACACCATGTACGACGACGGCCACCTGAGCGACGGTATGATGATCGAGTGGTTGCAGTCGCACACCAACGTGGTTTACCAGCCGCCGGTGGGGCACCGCGCCTACAGCGGGCTCAACCCCTATGCGCTGGGTTTCGCGATGTACACCGACCTCAAGCGCATCTGCGAAAAGCCGACGCCCGAAGACCGTGCCTGGTTCCCCGAATTCGCCGGTTGTGCCGAAGGCAAGCCCAAGGAAGACCTGGCCTGGTTGCCCACGCTGGACTACGCCATGCGCAACTTCAAGGACGAGAGCTTCATCGGCCAGTACCTGTCACCGAAGGTGATGCGCGACTTCCGCCTGTTCACCATCCGCGACGACGAGAAGGAAAGCGAGTACGAGGTCAGCGCCATCCACGACGACGCGGGCTACCGCGCGCTGCGCGAGTCGCTGTCCCACCAGTACGACCTGGGCAGCCGCGAGCCCAACATCCAGGTCTGGAGCGTCAACCTGCGCGGCGACCGCTCGCTGACCCTGCGTCACACCCAGCACAACGACCGCCCGCTGCACGAGGCCACCCGCGAGGTGCTCAAGCATGTGGCGCGCCTGTGGGGCTTCCCGGTGCACATGGAAAGCGTCAACGGCGAGGGCGATGTGCGCCAGCAGTGGACGGTGGTGCCAGTTAACATGGCGTGAAGCGCGCTGCGTCCTGGTGGGGCGTTGGCGCATCCACCATGTAACGCAGGGAATGTTGCCATGATCGGCAGGGACACCAGGCTGCTCAAGCCCTTGTTGTTCGGGCTTGTGCTCGTCGTGTTTGTCGGGATGTTCCTGGTGCCCGGCGAAGCACCTTGGCCGACGCGCTATGCGCGCTTCGGCGTGCCCGCCTTCGCTTACCCGGGAGGCGACGCCCGCAACATCCAGATGGCGGCGCATTGCGCACGGACGGCCCAGCCTTACCTGGGCGACAGTGCCTGCATGGCCGAGGCCAGCCTGTTCGCGGGGCGCGAGCCCCAGATGTCGGTGCCCATGTTGAACTATCCCTCCTGGTGGGTGCGCGCCTACGCGTTCTTCGGAGACGACTCTGAGCGCTTCTTCATGCGCTTTTGGCACCTGAACGCCTTGTTGTTGGTCGCGACGGTGGCCCTGTGCTGCTGGCGCTACCAGCAGCTCGCCTTGCCCTTCTTCCTGTTCAGCCCGGTCACCCTGTTGACCATGGAGCGCGGCAACATCGAAGGCATCACGTTCTTCGTCACCTTCGTGCCCCTGCTGTTGTGGCCCCGGGTGCGCGTGCTGCACGGCTTGGCGCTGGGCTTGGCGGCGGCACTCAAGGTGTTCCCGCTGTTCGGCGCGGTGGCCTTCCTGCACCGCAGGCTGCCTTTTCTGGACCGACCCGCCGGGTGGGGCTTATTGCTCTCACTGCCGCTGATCGCGGTGTCGCTGATGGAATTGCCGGAGATGGTCAAGGTCACCCAGCAGGCGTTCAAGGCGTCATACGGCTTCCTGACGCTGCAGCATGCGCCCTTCATCGAGGGGCATCCCAAAGTGGCGGTTCTGGTGACGCTGGCGGCCGTGGTGCTGTGCCTGGCGGTGCTGTGGCAGCGGCTGCGCACACCGGCTGTCACGGACAGCGTCGATGCCGACCTGAGCGCCCTCAGCCCGGCCGACCTCACGGTGCTGATGGTGTCGGCGGGCATCTTCGTGCTCACCTTCCTCGGCTTCAGCAACTGGGCCTATCGCCTGATCTTCCTCATGCCTGCGGCACTGGTCGTGTCGAGGGGGCGGTCTGCCACGGCGCGTCAGGCGTTCTGGGGCGTGCTGCTGGTGCCTTGGCTGGCTCTTTTGCCGCAAGGCCTGAACGTGCTCAACCTGGCGACCTTCCCACTGTTCGTGCTCATGTCGCTGTTGCTGCTGCGCGCGCTGCGTTCGGTGCTCAGTCATTGAAGCGGTTGGGCTCGCGCGGTGCTTGCGTCAGCCACACGATGATCAGCACCCAGCCGATCAGCGGCACGAGCCCCACCAGCTGCAGCCAGCCGCCGCGGTTGGTGTCGTGCAGGCGGCGGGTGGCCACGGCGGCGTAGGGCAGCAGGGTGCCGACGGTGAAGGCCAGCGAGAGGCGGTCGTCGACGATCTCCAGGCACACCGAGGCGATCAGGTTGAACAGCGCCCACCACCAGAACTCGGCCTGCGAGGCGCGGCCTTTGAAATTGGCGTACTTGCGAAAGCAGGTGGCGACGGCGGTGGTGAAGTCCATGGGGGTCAGGGCAAGGGTGTGGGGGCCGTGAAGCCCAGGCTGCGCACGAAGGCCTCGAAGGCTGGCTGCCATGCGGCAGGGTTGCCGGTGAAGATGCTGTGGCCATTGTCCTGGTAAGGCGGCAGCGCGACGAACTGGCCCGAGCCGCCCTGGGCGCGGAACGCCTCGAACCAATCTCGCGGCAGGTCGGGGCCCCAGAAGCGGTCGTTGACGCTGTAGAGCCAGAGCGTCGGCACATGGGCGCGGGCGCCATGGTGGGCGAACAGGGCTTTCAACTTGTGCGGGCTGCAGGGGCGTTCTGGGCGGGTGTCGGGGTTGCCGCCGCCGCCGCCCGCGAAGTTCACAGCGCCTTGCAGGCCAGGCAGTTCGCTCGCGGCCAGGGCGATGGCGGTGGCGCCGCCGAAGGACTGCCCGACCACGATCCCGCGCGTGGTGTCCACATGGGGCAGTTGGCGTGCCGCTGCCACCGCCGCCAGCGTTTGCGCCGCAGCGGCCGCGTAGGCGGGCTCGTAGGCACGGGCTTCACAGTGACCGGAGTCTTCCACGTCCGGGCCGCCGGATTCGCCATAGCCCACGCGCGTGGGCACCAGCACGGTGAAGCCCAGGGACACGAAATAGCGCGAGGCCTGGCTGTAGCGGAAGCGCGGCACCTTGGCCATCTCGGCCGCGCTGGTCGGGCGCCCGTGGTGGAGCACGAGGTAGGGGCTGCGCGCGCGGTCTGTGTCGTGGAAGACGGTGACCTTGATGGTCTGCGCGAATTCCCGCCCGTACATGTTGCTGACCTGCACGGGCACGTCGATGACGTCTTCGACGATGGCGGCCTGTGCCAGGCCGGCCCCGCCCAGGGCGCCCCACAGCACAACGCTGCGAGCGAGGCCGATGTGGGAGGAGCTTCGGGTCATGGCGAGGCCGCGTCAGGGCGAGCGTGGCAGGGCCCGCCGCGACGTGACCTCACCCAGCGGCGAGAACGTCACTTCGGTGTCGAGCACCCCGTCGTGGTCGGCATCGAGCTCGGCGCGCGTGAGCTTGCCCAGGCGGTAGTGCTCGACGCGGATGGGCAGGCCACTGGCGCGGTCGATGAAGGTGTTGGTTTGCACCACGCCGTTCGCGTAGCTGGTGTGCAGGTCGGGGAAGCCGTCGCCGTCGGTGTCGGCATCGGCGCTGTCGAGGTTGCCGCGCAGGAAGGTGAGGTGGGTCTCGAAGGCGCCATTGAAATCGTCGTCGGCCTCGGCGCTGGCGATCTGGCCGCGCCGGTCGAAGTGCGAGACGAAGTCCACCCTGCCATCGAGGTTGCGGTCGGCCTCGCTTTTCAGGAGGGTGCCTGCTGCGGAGACCGTCCAGCGCTCGTCGAGCACGCCATCGCCGTTGTGGTCGATGCCGTCGGTGGCGGTGGGCACGCGGAAGAAGGCCGTGGCCGCGAGCGTTCCCGCCAACACGCCGACCAGCAGGCCGCCCAGCCAGCCGCCACCTTTGCTGCGGTGTGCTTCGGTGGCGCTTGGCTCGGGCGGCTGGGCCGCTTCCCAGCGGGCGATGAAGTCGCGCGCCCGGGCATGGTCCTCCTCGTGCACCTCCAGCCGCACCAGGCCAGCGGCCGGCAGTTCGCCGAGCGCGCCTTGCAGGTGCTCGCCCCGCACGTGCGCCACCACGCCTTCCTGGCGCAGCAGGTCCGCGATCATGTGGGCCTCGGCGGCGTTGGCGGCTTCGTAAACGGTTTGCATGGTCAGGGCCATTGTGCCGTGGGGCCACGGTGACCGATGCCGTGGCTCATGCGGCGCCCTGGGCGCGGAAGTTGTAGGCCCGCTCGACCTTGCTGATGCGCAGCTCGAAGCCGGCGTACCAGTCACGCTTGCCCAGCCGCTGTGCCTGGGCGTGGTCGGCCTGGGCCTTCCAGTCAGCGATGGCCTGCAGGCTCGCCCAGTACGACACCGTGATGCCGAAGCCCGAGGCGTCGCGGGCGAACTCGGCGCCCAGGTAGCCCGGTTGCTGCTGGGCCAGCTCGTCCATCAGCGACGCCAT
>CAIQIL010000185.1 GCA_903871865.1 uncultured Burkholderiales bacterium | reverse complement strand
CTTGGGGTTCACGTTCGAGTAGAAGCCGTACTCCGAGCGGTTGGCCTTGACCCAGGACGAGGCCGGCTCCTTCTCGACCAGGCGGATCTTGACGATGGACTTGGCGCTCTTGAAGCCGTACTTCCAGGGCACGACCAGGCGCAGCGGCGCGCCGTTCTGGTTGGGCAGCACCTCGCCGTACAGGCCAAAGGCCATCAGCGTCAGCGGGTGCATGGCCTCGTCGATGCGCAGGCCTTCGATGTACGGCCAGTCCAGCACGGCCGAGCGCACGCCGGGCATTTGCTTGGGGTCGGCCAGGCTGACGAACTCGACGTACTTGGCACGGCTGGTCGGCTCGGCCTTGGCGATCAGCGCGGCCAGCGAGTACCCCACCCACGGGATCACCATGGACCAGCCCTCCACGCAGCGCAGGCGGTAGATGCGCTCTTCCATGGGCGCCACCTTCAGCAGGTCGTCCAGGCCCAGCTTGAGCGGCTTGCCCACCTCGCCCTCGATGCTCAGCGTCCAGGGACGGGGCTTGAGGGTGCCGGCATGCTCGGCCGGGTCGGACTTGTCGGTGCCGAACTCGTAGAAGTTGTTGTAGCTGGTGACGTCCTGGTAGGGCGTGAGCTTGTCCATGGCCTGGGCGCCGGTCACGCTGCTGCGCACACCGGCCAGCGCGGCCAGCTTGCCGGGGCGCTTGACCTGGCCGTCCTGGGCCCAGGCCTCGCTGCCATTCGCCAGCAGCAAGCCACTGCCTGCCACGCCCGCGGCCTTCAGCCACAGGCGGCGCTCTTCGTAAACGCCACGCGGCGTGACCTCGCTGGCCACGGGGTGTTGCATCCCGCTGTCAGGGTGCAGGAGGTGGCGGGACGTACGGATGAAAGACATGGCGGGAACTCCGTGGTGCAGGCAAGGCCGGACTGGCGATGACCCATCGGTCGCCCCAGCAGTTCCGAACCTTACACACTTTCACCCACGGGCGTGGCCCCAGGGTCAGGGCGCCATGAACGGGATCGTCTCGCCCTGCGGCCCGTGGATCTGCAGCAGCCGCCCGGCCAGGCGGGCCTGCACGCGGTCGGGCAATGGCGCAAAGCCGGTGTCGCGGGTCAGCTCGTCACCGTGCACGAAGCACCAGTGCACGAAGCGCGCCGTCCACTCGGCCAAGGCCATGTCCTTCGGCGCGGCGTCCAGCAGCACGAAGCTGGTGGCCGTCAGCGGCCAGGCGTCGGGGCGCGGGCGGTTGAGCAGGCTGGCGGTGTCGTCGCCCTTCTGGTGCAGTTCGGACGACAGGATGGCCGCGCGGAAGGCCGCTTCGCTGGCCACCACCGGCTTGCCCGCGGCGTTCTTCAGGCGCACCGCGCTCAGGCGGTCGCGCAGCACGCGGTCGAAGGACACCACGGCGATGCCACCCGGCGTGGCGCGCAGCAAGCCCACCACGCCGTCGTTGCCCTTGGCCGCGCGCGGGGCCTGCGCCCCTGCCACACCCGCAGGCCAGGTCGGCAAGCCGCTGGCCGGCACGGCCGCCTTGAAGCGTTCGGAGGCCTCACCCAGGTAGCGCAGCAAGGTTTCGGTGGAGCCCGACGCCTCCTGGCGCACCAGGCGCACGATGGGCAGGGCCGGCAGGCGCACGCCCGGGTTGAGCGCCGCGATGCGGGCGTCGTCCCAGCGCGTGATCTGGCCTTGGAAGATGTCGGCCAGCAACGGGCCGTCCATGGCGAGCTGGTTGCCCTCCACACCCGGCAGGTTGAGCACCGGCACCAGGCCGCCCACCAGCATCGGGATCTGCACCAGGCGGGCTGCCTGCAGCTTCTGCGCGCTCAGGGGCACGTCGGTGCCGCCAAAGTGCACGGCACGCGCCGTGGCCTGCTTGACGCCATCGCCCGAACCCGTGGGCGCGTAGCTCACTTTCACGCCCGGGTGGGCCTGCGCGAACTTCTGGGCCCAGCGGGCATAGACCAGCGCCGGGAAGGTGGCGCCCGCACCGCGGACCTCCACCTGAGGCGCCCCTGACGAGCCCCCCACGCGCGCGCCGCCCTGCGCCACGGCCACCCCGGGCAGCATCGCCCACGCGCTCACGCCCAGGGCGCACACCGCCATCCGGAGGCCCTGGCCCCAACCACCGCACTGCCACTTCATCTCACCACCTGCACGCTCGACTTCGCAAGGCGCGAACGATAGCGCAGGAATGTGCCAATGATCCAATCAGATCAAGGGAAAACCTGGGCATGCGGGAGGATGCACGTCAGGCAGCTTTTTTGGCGGCCGCCTTGGGGGTGGCTTTCTTGGCCGCTTTCTTGGCGGCCGTCTTGCGCACCGCCCCGGTCGCCGCAGCTCCCTCCGCCAGGGCAGCGTCCGCCGCTCCCGCGCCCTTGGCAGCGCCCTTGGCCGCGAACCTGCCAGCGGTCTTGCCCGCAGCCTTCGGCGCCCGCGGCTCGAACTCGAAGCCCACCTTGCCATCCTTGGCATTCCAGCTCAGGAAGGCCTTGAACTTGCGGCGCGTCTTGTTGGAGACGAAGCCGTCCAGCAGGTCGGTCTTGCCGTTCTCCAGCAGCTTGGCGAGCTGCTCGGCCGTGATCGGCTGCTGCAGGATGACCTTGCCCGTCTTGAAGTCGCAGCTGGGCTTGGGGCCCACAGACTTCTCGCAGATGTAGTTGGTGCCGTGCTCGAACACCGAGCTGTTGCACTTGGGGCAGGCGCCCAGCGTGGTCTGCGCGCTGAAGTCGATGGCCTCGCCGGACTCTTCTTCCTTCTTGGCGTCCTCGCCGAAGTCGAACTCCATCTTCCAGTTGTTCGTCTCGGCGTCCTGGACCATCTTGAGCTCGGCCGTGAAGGGCCAACCCGCCTTGGAGCGGAAGCCCTCCAGCGGGCCCAGCTTGTGCGTGCGCAGCAGTTGCTCGACCTCGTGCAGCTCGAAGCTGCGGCCAGCCGGGATCTTGGTCATGCTGAAGCCGCAACCCGTGGGCGCTTCGCCGTCCGCACCGGTGGCCCCGCCCTTGCCCACGCAGGTGAAGCGGCGGTAGTTCTCCTTGACCACGCCGCCGCAGTTCGGGCAAGGCGTGCTCAGGGTGGCGTAGTCACCGGGGATGGTGTCGCGGTCGTACTCCTTGGCTTTTTGCACGATGCGCTGCGTCATCGCGGCGATCTCGTCCATGAAGGCCTCGCGGCTGAGTCGGCCCTTCTCCATTTCGGAGAGCTGGTGCTCCCAGTTGCCGGTCAGCTCGGGCTTGGTCAGGTCTTCCACGCCCAGGCCGCGCAGCAGCGTGGTGAGCTGGAAGGCCTTGGCCGTGGGGATGAGCTCGCGGCCTTCGCGCAGCATGTACTTCTCGGTCAGCAGGCCTTCGATGACCTGTGCGCGCGTGGCTGGCGTGCCCAGGCCCTTCTCCTGCATCGCGGCCTTCAGCTCTTCGTCGTCGATGAGCTTGCCTGCGCCTTCCATGGCGCTCAGCAGCGTGGCTTCGGTGTAGCGGGCTGGCGGCTTGGTTTTCAGCGCCGTCACGGTGACGTCTTCGTTGCCGACCGACTCGCCCGGCTGCACGGCCACCAGGTGGGCGTCGTCGCCTTCTTCTGCCGCTTCCTTGCCATAGACGGCCATCCAGCCCGGCTTGACCAGGATCTTGCCGTTGGTCTGGAAGTGGTGCGTGGCACCGCCCGCCGGGATCTGCGTGATCCGGGTCGTGACCATGAACTCGGCCGAGGGGTAGAACACCGCGATGAAGCGCTTGACCACCATGTCGTAGAGCTTGGCCTCGGCCTCGGTCAGGCTGCGCGGCGCCTGCAGCGTCGGGATGATGGCAAAGTGGTCCGAGACCTTGGCGTTGTCGAATACGCGCTTGATGGGCTTGATGTAGCCGTCGTTGAGCGCCTTGCGGGCGTGCTGGGCCAGGTCTTTCAAAGGCCCGGGCAGGTCCTCGTCGGCGATCATGCCCATGGTCTGCTGGACCACGCTCAGGTAGTCCTCGGGCAGCGCGCGCGAATCGGTACGCGGGTAGGTCAGGACCTTGTGCTTTTCGTACAAAGCTTGGGCCAGGCCCAGCGTGGTCTTGGCGGAAAAGCCGAAGCGGGAGTTGGCCTCGCGCTGCAGCGTGGTCAGGTCGTACAGCAACTGGCTGGCCTGGGTGCTGGGCTTGGACTCTTCCGTGACCGTGCCGCTCTGGCCACGCACGGCATCGGCAATGGCCTGTGCCTCGGCGGCGGACCAGACGCGGTCGGCCTTCTGCTCGGCCTCCAGCGAGCCCTCGGCCGCGCCCTTGGCCTTCTTGAAGTCGGGGTTGAACCACTTGCCGTCGTAGCTGCCGGCCTGCGCGCCGAAGGTGCCACGGATCTCCCAGTAATCGCGGTAGATGTGCTTGCGGATCTTTTCTTCGCGCTCCACCACGATGGACAGCGTCGGCGTCTGCACCCGGCCCACGGTGGTCAGGAAGAAGCCGCCATCGCGCGAATTGAAGGCCGTCATGGCGCGCGTGCCGTTGATGCCCACCAGCCAGTCGGCCTCGGAGCGGCAACGCGCGGCAGAGGCCAGCGGCAGCATCTGCTCGTCCGTGCGCAGCTGCGCGAAGCCGTCGCGGATGGCCGCTGGCGTCATGCTCTGCAGCCACAGGCGGCTGACGTCCTTGCCCAGGCCTTTGGCGCGGGTGGTGGCCGTGCTGTCGGCGGCGTACTGCACGATCAGGCGGAAGATCAGTTCACCCTCGCGCCCCGCGTCACACGCGTTGATGAGGCTGGTGACGTCCTTGCGCTTGATGAGCTTGACCAGGGCGTTGAGCCGGCCCTTGCTCTTGTCGATGGGGTTGAGGTCGAAGTGCGGCGGGATGACGGGCAGGTTGGCGAAGCTCCATTTGCCGCGCTTGACGTCGAACTCGTCGGGCGCCTTGATTTCCACCAGGTGACCCACGGCCGAGCTGACCACGTAGTGCTCGGACTCGAAGTACTCGTCGTGCTTGTCGAACTTGCCGTCGATCGGCGTGAGGGCACGCACGATGTCTTGGGCGACGGAAGGCTTCTCTGCGATGACCAGGGCTTTGCTCATGAGCGGGCGTGTTCGGAAATGTTGGAGACCGTACTTACAATCGGGCTTCTCGCGCGCACACACGTGGGCGCACGGGCGTACACGCGGGCACGCGCGCGCCCACCAATTCAATGTACCCAAACTGGCCGATGACGCAAGCCGCCCCACGAAACTCATCCGCGCCCCAACCCGCTGTGCGGACGGCCAAACAACACTCTGAGGCCGTGGACCGGGGCCGCCGCACCCAGGTGCGCGAGTCCGGCGTGCATGGCAAGGGCGTCTTCGCGATCCGCCCGCTGCGCGCAGGCGACACCGTGCTGGAGTACAAGGGCGAGATCATCACCTGGAAAGAGGCGCTGCGCCGCCACCCCCATGACCCGGCGCAACCGAACCACACCTTTTACTTCCACCTCGACGACGGCCACGTCATCGACGGCAAATACAAGGGCAACTCGGCCAAGTGGATCAACCACAGCTGCGCGCCCAACCTGGAAGCCGAGCAGGATGGCGACCGCGTCTTCCTCAAAGCCTTGCGCGACATCGCCGTCGGCGAAGAGCTGTTCTTCGACTACGGCCTGATCATCGACGCCCGCCTGACGCCCAAGCTGAAAAAGGAATACGCCTGCTGGTGCGGCGCCGACAGCTGCCGCGGCACCATGCTGGCCACCAAGCGCCGCCGCTGACCCTCGGCGCTGCGCACCACCGCCACACCGCCACTGCCACACCGCCAACGCGCATGGACACCCCCCCCAGCACGGCGGACCTGGCGCCGATCCTGGCCGACCTGAACCAGGCCGCCGAGCGCCTGTGGCTGGCTTGCGCGGCCACCACGCCCGGGCTGGTGCTGGACGTCGTGCCCGAGGCGGCATCGACCAACACCGCGCTGATGGCCCAAGGCCGGCGTGGCGAGGTCTGGCCGACCGCGATGGTGGCCGTGCGCCAGACCGCAGGACGCGGGCGCCGAGGCCGCAGCTGGGAAGCCCGCCCGGGCGACACCCTGACCTTCTCCCTGGGCCTGCCCCTGCAACTGGACGCCGTGCCGGGCGGTGGCAGCGCGCTGTCGCTGGCCGTGGGCCTGGCCCTGGCCGATGCGCTGGATGCCGGTCTGCAAGCCCACCACGCCGAGCGCGGTGGCGCCCTCCCCCCCGCCATCGGCCTGAAATGGCCCAACGACCTCTGGCTGGGCGCGCGCAAGCTCGGCGGCATCCTGATCGAAGCCACCCCGGCCCCAGGCCTGACCGAAGGGCAACGCTGGGTCGTCATCGGTGTGGGCCTGAACGTCCAGCCGGGCGCCGCGGTGCCGGGTTCTGCCTGGCTGCCCACGCCGGCGCCCAGCCTGGGCGATGTGTGGGGCTGGCTGGTGCCGGCCCTGCTCCGAGCCACACAGGCCTTCGAGCGCCAGGGTTTTGCCCCGCTGCAAGCGGCCTATGCCCGCCGCGACGTGCTGCTGGGTCAGCCGGTGCAGCTGTGGACCTCGGCCGCCAGCCTGCCGCCAGCTGCGGGGGCCGCATCACCCGGCACCCCACAGCCCGATGAAACCGGCACCGCCCAGGGCGTGGACGACAGCGGTGCCCTGCTCGTGCATACTGCCTCGGGCCTCCAACGCTGGCACGCTGGCGACGTCAGCGTG
>CAIQIL010000184.1 GCA_903871865.1 uncultured Burkholderiales bacterium | reverse complement strand
CGTCCGGCCGCGCCGATGTCTGCGTGAGCGGCTCCGGCGCCGTGGCCATGGCCCTCGCCCTGGCCTTGTCGGCCGAAGGCTTCTCGGTGGCCTGGGCCCGCGCCGAGGCCTTCGCCGCGCCGCATTCGGCCGATGTGCGCACTTACGCGCTCAACGCCCGCGCCATCGCGCTGCTGACCCACTTGCGCGTGTGGCCGGCTTTGCGCGAGTGGTCGGCACCGGTCTTCGACATGCAGATCCGCGGTGACGACGGCGGCGCGCTGGCCTTTTCCGCCTGGCAGCAGCACCTGACCGAGCTGGCCTGGATCGCCGATGCCGGCGCCCTGGAGCGCCTCTTGAGCGAGGCCCTGCGCTACGCCCCGCGCGTCACCGTGGTGCCGCCCTTGCAAGAGGGCCGCGCGCCCGTGCCCTGCGACCTGCTGGCCATCTGCGAGGGCAAGCACTCCGACACCCGCCGCGCGCTCGGCGTGTCGTTCGACCGCCAGGACTACGGCCACTGGGGCGTGGCCGCCCGCCTGCGCGCCAGCCGCCCGCACCAGGGCGTGGCGCGCCAGTGGTTCCGCGCGCCCGACGTGCTGGCCCTGCTGCCCTTCAACCAGCCCGAGCCTGAGGCGTCTTATGGCCTGGTCTGGTCCGTGCCCCAAGCCCGCGCCCGCGAGCTGCAGGCGCTGTCGCCCGCCGATTTCGAGGCCGCCTTGCGCGAGGCCATCGCGCAGTCCCAGCCCGAGGCCCTGGCGCAGGTGGGCGAACTGAGCCTGGCCTCCGAGGTGGCGTCGTGGCCGCTGGCCCTGGCCCAGGCCGACCGCTGGACGGGGCCGGGCTGGGTGTTGCTGGGCGATGCGGCCCACCAGATGCACCCGCTGGCCGGACAGGGCCTCAACTTGGGCCTGGCCGATGTCGATACCCTGGTGTCGGTGCTGCGCGACGCCCGCCTGCAAGAGCCCTGGCGCACGGCCGGCGACGAACGCACCCTGCGCCGCTACGCCCGCCGCCGCGAATGGCCCACCCGCAGCATGGCCACCCTCACCGATGGCATGCTGCAGCTCTTCGCCGACGAGCGCGGGCCGCTCAAGGCGGTGCGCAACACCGGCATGCGCCTGGTCGAGCAGCTGGGCCCCATCAAAACCTGGCTGGTGGGCCGGGCGCTGGGCGGCTGAGACCCCGCTGATGTCCCTTTTCACTTTCCCTTCAGGATCCCGCATGAAACCGATTCTCCGAAGCCTGCTGGCCGCCGGGCTCTGCCTGAGCCTGCTGGGCGTGGCCGATGCCCAGTCGGGCGAGCTGTCTGTCACGCAGCTGGCCGCCCTCAAGCAAAAGCTGGCCCAGCGCCTGCCCGATCTGCCGCCGGTCGATTCGGCCCGCACCTCGCCCATCAACGGCCTGATCGAGCTCAAGGCCGGCAGCAATGTTTTCTACACGGATGCCGCCGGCGAGTACCTGATCGAGGGCCACCTCATCGAGACGCGCAGCCAGCGCAACCTCACCGAGGAGCGCCTGGACGAGATCAACCGCGTGGACGTGGCCAACCTGCCTGCCAAGGACGCCATCGTGTGGAAGTCGGGCACGGGCAAGCGCCGCCTGGTCATCTTCGCCGACCCGAACTGCGGCTACTGCAAGCAGCTGGAGCGCGATGTCCAAAAGCTCAAGGACGTGACCGTCCACACCTACCTGATCGGCATCCTGGGCGACGATTCGCGCGTCAAGGTGGACAACCTCTGGTGTTCGCGCGACCGCACCCAGGCCTGGATGGACTGGATGCTGCAAGGCGTGACGCCGCCCAAGGCCCTGGGCGTGTGCGGCTCGCCGGGCCAGCGCAACCTGGCGCTGGCGCAGAAGCTGCGCGTCAATGGCACGCCGGCGATCTTCTTCGAAGACGGCAGCCGCCTGCCCGGCGCGGCCAACGCGGCCACGCTGGAACAGCGCCTGGCCAAGGCGAGCACCAAGGTCGGCGGCTGAAGCAGGTTGCTTGTTTCAGCGGCTCACTTGGCCGCTGGGGCGGCGCCTTCTCCCGGGGCCTGCTGGGGCGCGCGGCTCATCTGCATGTCCATGAACACGTCGTCGTTCATCTTGATGTAGATGCGCACCGGCAGGTATTGCAGGCCGGGCGCGAACCACACGTCGGCGGGCAGGGCGCCGCCATCGATGACGGTCTTGCGCGGCCGCACATGCACCGTCGGCACGTCGCCAATCGGCGTGCGCACCACGTCGTCGCCGACCACGTCGAAGGTCAGCTGTTCCAGCTTGCGCAGCGTGACCACGCTGAGCTCGAAACTGCTGCCCGGCTTGAGCAGGTCGGGCCGCAGCGTGAACTGGTAGGCCAGCTGGATCATGAAGCTGGCCGGGTCCTGCACATCCACTGGGCGCGGGTAGCGCTTGCCATCGGGGTGGGTGACCTCGTCCTCTTCCAGCTTGATGAGCCGCGGGGCGGACGTCTTGATCAGCAGGCGGTTGACGTTCTCGTACAGCTTGGGATGCAGGCCTTGCGGCTGGATCTCGCCTTCGCTGGTCAGGCGCCATGAGCCCAGTGGCGCGAAGCTGGGGCCGATGCTGGCGTCGATGTGGACCTGGTAGCGGCTGTCCTGGCGCACCCATTCCACCGAGGCCTGGCCCGACACGGGGCCGCGGAAGTAGCCCTCCAGCTTGTAGCTGACCTTGGTGGCCTGGGGCCAGACGAAGGCGCGGCCGCTGTTGGGGCCGCTGGCGCCCATGCTGGGGATGCTGGCGGCGGCCATGGCGCTGTTGGCCGCGGTGCTGTTGGGTGCGGTGCTGTTGGGTGCGCTGGCCGGCGCCGAGGCAGCGGCGGCTGCGGACGCGGCAGGCTCGGGCGAGGGCTGCACGGCGCTGGCGGCATCGGCCAGCACCTCGGGCTTGGAGGCGGCCTCGTCGGGTTGTGAGGCGGCCTTGGCCACCTTGGGGG
>CAIQIL010000183.1 GCA_903871865.1 uncultured Burkholderiales bacterium | reverse complement strand
GTCGTTGGCCGACTTGGAGTGGCTGGTCAGCAGGGACCAGACCAGGTCGTCGTCGATGCGCATGCGGCACAGCAGGGTGTTGCTGGAGGCCATCTTCATGATCTGGGCCGGGGTCAGGATGGCCAGCATGTTGGCCGCCGTCTCCGAGATGCCCAGGCGGAACAGCGCCTGCTCGCGGTCCGAACGGACGAGGCTTTGGGCCAGCATCAGGTAGGACAGGTTGACTTCGCGGATTTCCATCAGGATCTGGTCGGCGTTCATGGTGGGCTCCTTGGGCGGCTGACCTGCCGGTGGCAGATCTAAAGGGTTTGGAAGGCGGGCTTGTCGGTTCTGTTTCTCGTGTCAGCGAAGTTCGTCGCTGGCATGGAATGGATTCTGTGCACCCCACCCAGTTTTCTGAATAGGCTGGTCGCTGTAAGACGTGTCGGCTGGGCGCTGAGCCTCGTGTCAGAAAAAATCCGACAAACGCGTCCCTGTGCGGACAGGAACGGGGCAAACACCGCGCAGAAAAAAGCCCGGTCTTGCCGGGCCAGTCTCATGGGGTGAAACGCCGCAGCGCGCCAGTGGCGCCCGGGCGTGACGGATGTCTCACCCAGCGTGGGGCAAGGGCGTCAGCAGGCGTTCGCCACCTGGGAAGCTGTGCCGCACGATGCGCCGCACGACGGTGAAGAACTGCCAGGTCAGGGAGCCGGTGTTGTAGGGCACGCCATGGCGCAGGCACACCGCGCGCACGGCTGGCGCCACCTCGGCGTACCGGCGGGCGGGCAGGTCGGGGAAGAGGTGGTGCTCGATCTGGTGGCTCAGGTTGCCCGTCATCACGTGGAAGAGCCAGCCGCCGCGCAGGTTGCTGGAGCCCAAAATCTGGCGCAGGTACCAGTGGCCTCGGTGCTCGGTGGCCACGGAGTCTGCGGGAAACAGGTGGACGCCGTCCGTGAAGTGCCCGCAGAAGATGACGACGAAGGTCCAGAGGTTGCGGATGACACCGGCGAGGGCGTTGCCAGCCAGCATCGCCAGGAAGGCCGCGCCGAAGGCCAGCACGGCGGGCTGAGCTGAGGCCGTGCCCAGGTCGGTGGCGCCCAGGCCGGACCGCAGGGCGAAGGCCAACGTGCCGAGGGCACCTGCCAGCAGCGGCCAGGCCAGGAAGTCGCGCCGGAGCTGCATCGCCATCTTGGCGCGGGCACGCGGCCACAGCGCCCGGATGCGTGCCTGCGTGGCGGCGCGGTCGGTGCGCAGGCGTTCGAACTCCAGGTTGTGGATGGCGATGGCCCACTCGAACAGCAGCGCCACCAGCGCGGCGTAGGGGGCCTGGATCAGGTGGCGTGGCTCCCAGGGGGTGTCGGCGGACAGGCGCAGCATGCCGTAGCCGAAATCGCGGTCCACGCCCGCCACGTTCGTGTAGTGGTGGTGCATGTGGTTGTGGAAGTCGCGCCAATCCTCCTTGGCGCAGGCGCTGTCCCACTCGTGCGACTTGCCCTCGAAGCGCGGGTCGTTCATCCACTCGTACTGGCCGTGCATGACGTTGTGCCCGAACTCCATGTTCTGCAGGCACTTCGACAGGCCCAGCAGCACGGTGCCGGCAAGCGCGGCGAGCCAGGGCGCTGGCGCCATAGTCCACCCCGCAGCCCAGCCCACTGCCCAGAAGATCGCCGCCACCAAGAGCACCAGCCGCCCGGCCGCTTCCAGCCCGCGGATCACCCACAGCAGGCGCACGATGTAGCGTGCATCTTCGGCACCGCGCTGGGCCATGGCCGCACCGCGGATGGCGTCGAGCTCACGGGCGAAGGCGTCCAGGGCCTCGGGCGTGGAGGGGCCGGGTGCCAGGCCGGGTGCTTGGGCGTGTTGGCAGATGTCCAGTGTCAAAGGCCGCACCCACACCCGGGTTCAGACCTGCTCGGGCAACACCGACGGCACCTCGATGTGCACCGCCTTCTGGCCGCCGCCGGGCAGGCTGTAGCGCGCGATGCGCTTCATCACCGTCCACAGCTGCAGGGCGAAGGAGCCGGTGTTGTAAGGCACGTTGTATTTGGCGCAGACGGCGCGCACGCGCGGTGCCATCTCCACGTAGCGGTTGCCGGGGATGTCGGGGAAAAGGTGGTGTTCGACCTGGTGCGAGAGGTTGCCGCTCATCAGGTGCATCACGCTGCCGCCGCTGATGTTGCTGGAGCCCAGGATCTGGCGCAGGTACCACTGGCCCTTGCTCTCGCCCTCGATGGACGCGCGGCTGAAGGTGTAGATGTGCTCGGTGAAGTGACCGCAGAAGATGATGGCCCAGGCCCAGATGTTGCGGATGAAGTTGCCCACCACATTGCCGGCCAGCACGGCCAGGGCCACGTCTTGCGACTGCCCGAAAGGCGCCGCCACCACTGCGCCGACCAGCGGCCAGACGACGTAGTCGCGCTTGACGATGCGCCACATCTTGGCGCGCACCAGCAGCCACTGCGGGCGCACCTCCGACCACTTCTTGCGGCCGATGACGACCTTGTCCATCTGCATGTCGTGGATGGCCACGAACCACTGGAAGAAGGACGCCAGCAACAGCGTCAACAGCAACTGGAAGGGGTGCAGCCAGCTCCAGCGCAGGTCGCTGGACAGGCGCAGCAGGCCGTAGCCGAAATCGCGGTCCTTGCCGATGACGTTGGTGTAGGTGTGGTGCACGAAGTTGTGCGAGTGGCGCCACTCTTCCTTCGGGCAGGTGTTGTCCCAATCGAAGGTGTCGCCGTGGAACTGTGGGTCGTTCATGAAGTTGAACTGGCCGTGCATGACGTTGTGGCCCAGCTCCATGTTGTCGATGATCTTGCTCAGGCCCAGCAGGCCGGCGCCCAGCAGCCAGGTCGGCGGGAACCAGCCGAACAGCAGCAGCGCGCGGCCCAGGGTTTCGGTCACGCGCACCAGGCGCTGGATGCGGCGGATGTAGCGGGCATCGCGCTCGCCCACGGTGCGGCGGGTGTCGTCGCGGATGGCGTCCAGTTCGCGCTCGAAGGCCAGCATCTCGGCCGCGCTCTTGGGGCCGATGTGGACGGTGCGGTCCACGGTGGGGCTCAAGGTGGCGTTCAAGGAGGGGCTCATGGTGTGTGCTCAGTTCAGGGATTCGAGGTCGAGGTCGCTCAGCGCGGTGCTCACGCACAGGCGGATGGGTTGCCCCTCGCCGTCGATGCGCTGGCCGCTGCCAAGGTCTTGGACGCTGCCGCGGTGCAGGCGGCAGGTGCACTCGTGGCAGATGCCTTGGCGGCAACCGTGCTTGATCTGGAAGCCGGCCTGTTCGCCCGCCACCAGCAGGGTGAGGTTGCCCGCGGCGTCGAACTCGCGGCTTTCGCCGGCGCGGTGCAGCGTGACGTGGTGGCGCGCGTTCGGGTCGCCAGAAGGTGTGGGCGCGGCAAAGGCTTCCAGGTGCAGGTGGCGGCCAACACCCGCGTCGGCCCAGATGCGGCGGGCGGCGTCCATCAGCGGGGCGGGGCCGCAGCAGTAGGCCGCGGCGCTGGTCCACGACGGCACGGTGTCGTGCAGCAAGGTTTCGTCCAGCGTGCGGGTGCTGGTGGCCTGCGGGTTGAGGATGGGCGGGGTGCGACCATCTTCCGGGGATGCGGGCGTGTGCACCGTGCTGTCCAGCGGCACGTAGGTGAAGCTGGTCCAACGTTGCGAGAGCTCGGTCAGGGCTTGCGCCAGGATGCGGTCGCGCAGGCTGCGGGCGAAGTACAGCAGGGTCACGCGGGTGGCGGGCGCGCGCTGGCGCAGCTCGCCCAGCATGGCCATGCAGGGGGTGATGCCGCTGCCCCCGGCGATCAGCAGCACCGCAGGTGGCACCGGTGTGGGCAGCACGAAATCGCCAGCGGGGGGCTCGATGTCGATGACGTCGCCCACGTTCAGCGTCTCGTTGATGTGGTTGGACACCAGCCCGCCCGGCTGGCGCTGCACCGTGATGGCGATGCAGTCGGGGCGGTCGGCCACGCGGCGTGGAGAGTAGGCCCGGCGGTGGCGCACGCCCTGGATGTTGATGCCCACCATCAGGTACTGGCCGGCCTTCGAGGTGGGGAAGGCCCCGCCGACCTGCAGCACCAGCGTCGAGGCGGTCGGGGTTTCGGTGACCTTGTCTACCACCCGGGCCTGCAACTGGTGCACGCGCAGCAGCGGGTTGAGCAGGCCCACGGTGTCGTCGAAAGCCATGGGGCTCACCCCCAGGTGCCCCAGCCAGCTGGAAAGCCGCTTGGCTGCCGCGGCCGACAGCGACGGTGTGGGGGTTTCGGTCATGGGTACTCCGGAGAACAGGGGAAAGGCGGCGGGCGCCATCGATGTCCGAAGGTTACGGAAGCCGCCTGGCGGGGCACACAGGGGAAGTCCTTGAAAACCGCCTGCGTCCCCTCAAACGGGGGGCGTTAAATCGGTGCAATGCACGCGCCGAGGGGCGCCATGGCGTCAAGACGGACGGTGCTTGCGCGCGCGCCTGTCAGGCGTCATCCCTGGCCGTGGCCGTGCACAATGGGGGACAGATCAACAGGGCGGGTGCCCGGAGGTGCAGCATGGCGAGACTGCCTCGGCTGGGGGTGGCGGGCTGGCCGCACCTGCTGGTGCAACAGGTGCACGACGGTCAGTTGCTGGCCCGCGACGACACCGACCGCCAGGCACTCATCGAGGCCTTGCGCGACGCCGCCCGTGCCCACGGTGTGGCGGTGCACGCCTACCACCTGGGTGAATCGGCCTTGATGCTGGTGGCCACGCCCGAGGCTTCTGACGGCCTGAGCCTGCTGATGCAGGCCGTGGGACGCCGCTACGTGGCGGGCTTCAACCGCCGGCATGGCCGTCAGGGCGGCCTGTGGGCCGGGCGCTATCGCGGCACGGTGCTCGATGCGGCACGGTATGTGCTTGATGCCATGGTGCTGGTCGAGACAAGGGAGTCCGTGCCCCATGCGGGTGCGGCGTTGTACGGGGCGGCGTGGTCCAGTGCTGGTCACCACCTGGGCTTGCGCACCGACCCCTTGGTCTTGGACCCGGCCGCTTTCTGGGCCCTGGGCAACACGCCCTTCGAGCGACAAGCCGCCTGGCGCCAGCGCCTGGGCGAGGGCCTGTCCGAGGCCCGCAGCACCGAACTGTCGCAGGCCATGCACAAAGGCTGGGCGCTGATGTCGCCCGAGCAGGAGGCCGCACTGTCACAGAGCGTCGGTCGCCGCCTGTCACCGCGCGCGCGTGGTCGCCCCCGCAAGGCTTTGGCCTGATGTTGGCATGACATCTGCGTGACGTCGCTTTGCCGTGGCATGGTTCTTTTTGATCTGACCCTATTTTCAATCGAGGCTGCTGTCAGGATGGTGGTTATTTGTATCTGACCCCATTTATTAGCGCTTGTGTCCGACGGACAGGGGCAGTATCCTCCGGGATCCCCCGCGTTGTTTTTCCACACCTCTTGCTGGAGCGCCCCT
>CAIQIL010000182.1 GCA_903871865.1 uncultured Burkholderiales bacterium | reverse complement strand
TTGCTGGTGCTGGAGTTCTCCAAGGTGGCCAAGCCCCTGGAGAAAGTCTATGACTGGTACTCCTTCAAGGTGCTGCCCAAGCTGGGGCAGATGGTCGCGGGCGATGCCGACAGCTACCAGTACCTGGCCGAGTCCATCCGCATGCACCCCGACCAGGCCACGCTCAAGGCCATGATGAAAACCGCGGGCTTTGGCCATGTCGATGTCCACAACATGACGGGCGGCGTCGTCGCCCTGCACATGGGCATCAAGTGCTGATGCGCACGGAGCCCCTCTGAACCACGGCACCCGAGGCCGCCCCATGCCCGGCTCCAACACCTCGAAACCGACCCCGGCGCCCCGGCGCGCGAAGGCTCCCACCGAGCCCGTCAAACCCGCCCAGCCCCAAGCTGCCGCCAGGGCGCCTCGCAAGCCGGCGTCGGTGGCTTCGCCTGCAGCCAGCGCCGCAGGCACCACCGACATGACGGTGGACGCACTCGCCACCCGCACCGGCGTGAGCGTGCGCAACATCCGCGCCTACCAAACGGCCGGGCTGATGCCGCCGCCACGGTTGCAAGGCCGCGTGGCCTTCTACGACGCCGAGCACCAAGGCAAGCTCGAACTCATCCGCGACCTGCGCCAGCAGGGCTTCCGGCTCGAAGCCATCCGCGCCATGCTGCTCGACACGCCCGACGGCGCCTGGTCCGAGTACGCGCTCATCAGCGGGCTGTTCTCCACCACCTTCTTCACGGTGGAGAAACCGCAGCGCAAGGCCATCTCCGAGATGGCATCGCACTGGGCCACGCCCGCCACGCCCGCACAAAAAGCACGACTCAGCCAGAACGGGTTGTACCGCCCCATCGGTCCCGACGAAGTCGAAATGCTCAGCCCGGCGCTGGAGCGCATCGGCATCCAGCTGGCCGAACTCGATGTGCCGCTGGACACCGTGCTTGACCTGCAAGACAAGCTCATCGACCACAGCCGGGCGATCGCCAAGGTCTACGTGGAGCAGCTCTTCCTCACACTGCTCAAGAACCTGGCTTCGTCGGCGCAAGACCAGCGTCCATCGGGCAAATCGGGCAAGACCCCCGATGTGCGACTGGCGGAAACGATGAAGTCCCTGTTCGAACGCCTGAGGCCTCTGGCCATCGGCTCGGTGAGCGCAGCGTTCCCTGTCATCCTGCAGCAGGAGTTCGACCGCTCGGTGCAGAAAGCCATGAAAAAAAGGCCGTGAAAAAGCGCCTTGCTGAGGCGCCTGGGGTGCGTGCCGGGCCTTTCCTGCCAAGCCCCGGCGCGGCATTCAGCCTGCGGGCTTGCGCGAACGCCATCCGGCCAGGCCCAGGCAAGCCGCCAGCGCCATGAAGGCTGTGGCCGGCTCAGGCACAGCCGCAGCGTAGCTCACGCCAGCATCGGACACGATGGCCGCCCCCGTGGGGGCCGTGATGCCGAAGTGGGCGGAGTTGAAGGCACTGAGCGAGCCGAAATCATTGGCAGACGCGCCCAGCACACTGATCAGGTAAAACGGGCGACCGTAGGTGAACGTGACCTGCCCAGCCAGCACGCGACCGAAGGCCGCACCTGGCAACAAGGCTTCGGCTCCGGTGCCAAAACCAGGGGCGGGCACCTCCTGGGCCAGGGTGAGCACAGACACCGCCGACAGGGTGTTCGGGCCAGACTCGTCGCGCAAGATGGCCGCCACCGTGTTGGCATCGGCTGCGGCATCACCCGAGTCCACCACCATCAGGTTGTAAAAGCCGACGCCGCCAGGCTGCGTGCCGAACTGGCCCGACACGATGGCGCTGACCGACAAGGTGCCCACACTCGTGCCACCTTGCACCAGGAAGCGGTCAGCCCACACAGAGAAGGCATCGGCGAACGGGCCACCGATCAAGTCTGTCGCAGCGGCCCGTTGTCCACAGGCGCAAAGGAAGCCGCCTCCACGCGGTTGACGCCGTAATCGGACTGCGCGCGGGCCGAACCATTGACCGTGGCCGCCGCGGCCACGCCCGTGCCGTTCTGCACCTGAACCTGGTCGTAGTACCCCGGCGTGAAGATGGTGCCGGTGTCGTACAGGTTTTGAGGCAGGCTGCTGTTGCGCACGCCGGCCAGCGACAAAGTCTGGGCGCTCGCGGGCGCAACCATCAGACCGATCACCGCAGAAAGCGCCACACCCGCCGCCCATGGGCTTGACCAAGCCTGGAAATGTTTCAACATCGTGATCGCTCCGTGTCAGTTGAACACCGAGCGCCACTCTAGCCTGGGCACAGCCGATGCGTGTGACAAATCACACAGGACACAGGGAGATCGGGAGGGATTGGCTCGCGCCAAAAGACAAAAAGCCCAGCAGATTGCTCTGCTGGGCTCGTGTCGTTCTTGGTCGGGGCGGCGGGATTCGAACTCGCGACCCCTTGCACCCCATGCA
>CAIQIL010000181.1 GCA_903871865.1 uncultured Burkholderiales bacterium | reverse complement strand
CCGAAGCCTTCGGCCACCGAGGGGTGCCACAGGCGCTCGGCCTGACGGTACCAACTGGCGAGCTGGGCGTCCTGGATGCTGTGGACGAAACGCACGCCCTGCGGGGCATCGGGCACATCGTCGGGGTGGCCGATCAGCACCAGCTCGGGGATGAGCTCGGGCCAGTGGCGACGGGCCTGCGCCCAGGCGGCCACGAACCAGGGCACGTTCTTGCGCGGCTCGCGCACGCCCACCACCAGCCAGTAGCGCGGCGGCGCGAACACCTCGTGCTGCATGCAGCGCCAGGCCTCGCAAGGCACGGCATTGGGCAGGACGCGGATGCGGCTGGCGGCCTGCGGGAAGATGTCGAGCACCGATTGCGCCGTGTGGTCGGAGGGCACCCAGATGGCGTCGGCCAGGCGCACGGCGTGGCCGATGCTCAGGCGGTCGATGAGGCGGTAGGCCTTCTCGCGCCAGGCCGAACCGTGCCGGTTGCGCTGCGTGAGCTGGAAGACGTCGTGCAGGTGCAGCACCCAGCGGGTGCGCTCGCGCTGCCTCGGCGTCAGCCCGATGGGCAGGCCCATGTTGACCGTGGCCACGTAGGCATCGATGCCGTGCACGGTGATCGCCTCGGGCAGGAAGTGCCGCTCGAAGCGCCAGCGCTCGGCCGGCCGGTGCAGGCCATCCACCGGGCTGGCGAACACGGGGCAGACGGCCTTGCTGCGGTGCGGGTGGTCGGCCGGCGCGGCGGTGAAGGCCAGGGCCAGCGTGCCGGCACGCTGGCGCACGCACTCGTGCAGGGCCAGGGTCTGGCGGGCCACGCCCGATTGCGGCGCGGCCGTGACGGCGCGGAAGTCCAGCCCGACCTTCATGCGCGGCCTCCGCTGAGCGCACCGCGGGCGCTTGCATGGGCTGCGCCATGGACGGCATAGGCCGCTTCCAGCTGGCTGGCCGCGGCACGCCAGTCAAAGCGGGCGCCCACGTGCTGACGCGCCGTCTGCCCCAAGGCCTTCGCGCGCTCAGGCTGGGCCAGCAGCTCGGCCGTGGCCTGCGCCATGGCTTCGGCGGTGTCGGCCACGCGGGCCTGCACGCCATCTTGCACGTCCAGGCCGGACAGGCCCTCGCGCGTGCTGACCACCGGCAAGCCCGCCGCCAAGGCTTCGAGCACCTTGAGCTTGGAGCCGCCGCCACTGCGCAGCGGCGCCATGAACACGGCCGATTGCGATTGCACCTCGGGCAGGCTGGGCACATAGCCGCGCCACTCGATGCGCGCATCGGGCCAGCGCTGGCGCCAGGCATCGGGCATGGCGTGGCCGCACACCACGAAGCGGGCCTCGGGACGCAGGGCCCACAGGCGCGGCCAGACCTCGCCGAGGGCCCACTCGACCGCATCGACGTTGGGCGCGTACTCGTAATTGCCCACGAACAGCACGCGCTGGCCGGTGGCATCGGGCTGCACATCGGCGAAACCGCGGGTGTCCACGCCGTTGCTGACGACGCAGGTGGGCCGCCCGCCGATGGTGGCGAGCTTGCACGCGTCGTTGTCGGTCACGGCCACGACGACATCGGCCTGGGCCAGGGCATGGTGCTCCCAGCGGCGGGCCCGCCATTGGTCGTACCAGGCCAGCGGCCTGGCGAGCACCGGCCAGCGGCCGTAGGTGGCCGCGCCCAGCTCGGACTCGACGTTGTGCTCGACCAGCAGGAAGGGTTGGCGGTGGCGCTGCAGCGCCGCCAGGAAGGGCTGCAGGCCGTAGCTGTGCTCAATCTGGACGATGTCCCAGCGGCGGCTTTGCAGCAAGGCCTCGAAGCGCGTACTGAGCTCGGGCGCGAAGCCATTGACGCTGGTCAGCAGCGGCAGGCGCGAGCAGGCTGCGTGCCACAGCGTGAGCGGGTGCTTGAGCGGCCTGCGCGGCAGCACGATGAGCTCATCGACCAGCGGCTTGAGGGCCGCGTGCACCTCGGCATCGGCCGGGGTTTTGGACTGCACCAACAGCGTGACGCGGTGGCCGCGCTCGGCCATGCAGCGCAGCAGGTGGTACTGGCGCGCCTTGCCGCCGCTGGTGATGGGCCAGGGCAGGTAGGGCATCGTCCAGAGGATGCGTTGCGGCGGCAGGGGGGTGTTGGGCATCGTCCGCGCCTCACCAGACCAGGATCTGCAACTCGGTGCCCACGTCCAGGCGCAGGGGCTGACCGGCCTCGGCGCGCACCTCGCGCTGCGTGCCCGCCACCGGCTGGTGCCACACCGCCTTGCCCTGCCCCAGGTTCAGGCCCGGCAGGCTCACCGCCATGGGCGCATGGGCCCAGGCCATCCACAGGCGCTGGCCATCGGCGCGTTGCCAGGCGATGCTGACCAGGCCTTCGGGCAGCTCGTCTGCGGCACTGCCTGCGCGGCCGTCGCTGCCGGCCACACGCACCGGCGCACCAGGCGCCAGGCGCGGCCCGCACACGGCCAGGAAGCGCTGCAGCGCGTGGTACACGGGCTTCGGGCTGCCGTCTTCGCGCAGCAGGCCGTAGCGGCGGTCGCGCACGCCAGCGCGGGCGTCGAGGTCGGCCAGGGTGAACAGGAAGATGCGGTCGAAGTCCTGCGTGGCCATCAGCGCCAGGCGCTTGAGCGTGTGCCCGGCCTGGCCGGCCTCGCCGACGATGGGCTGCTCTTCCTTGGGGCCGTCGTAGCTCGACCAGCCCCACTCGGTGGCCCAGATCTGCTGCACACCGTAGGCGCGCAAGCCCTTGTTGACGAAGGGCGTGTGGGTGAGGAAGTCGCGTGCGCCGTCTTCCCCGCCTTCCGGCTCGGCCGTGTAGGGGTGGTAGCAGGCGATGAGCTTGAGCTTGTAGGCGCCGAGCTTGCCCATGGCGTCGAGCATCAGCCCGCCGCGACCGGCCATCTCGCTGTGGTAGGCCATGCCGGCCATGGCGATGGGCTTGTTCGGCACGGCCTTGCGCAAGGCCGCCACCGCGGGCTGCAGCAGGCGGGCATAGCCTTCGGGGTCGATGCGGGGCTGCCAGAACGCCGGGATGTTGGGCTCGTTCCAGACCTGCCAGACGTCGACCATGGGGTAGCGCTGCGCCAATGCCACCATGCGCTGCGCATAGACCTGCGGATTGGCCGGTGGATACTTGTCGGCATAGGGCGCACCGGCCGGCGCCGAACTGGCAAAACGCGGCGAGCCCACCACATAGACGATGCTGTGCAGGCCGGCCTGCCGGACCAGCGCCATCATGCGGTCGGTGCCTTCGAGCTTGTGCTGGCCGGGTTCAGGCTCCAGCAGCATCCAGTGCAAGGCCAGGCGCACCCAGCTCAGGCCGAGCGCCTGCAGGTGCTTGACCTGCTGCTGCGCGATCTCGGGCGAGAACCACTGCAGCTGCGCGTTGACGCCAAGGAAATCGGCCCACACCACCGGCTTCATCGGCACCGGGGCCAGGGCCTTGGGGGTGCGTTTCAGCAGCGACCAGGCGCGGGCCTGCGGCAGTCCGCCAGCGGCCAGCAGGCCCGCGGCGCTGGCCAAGCCCACCCCCCCCGCCGCCCGGCGCAGCGCGCGGCGACGGT
>CAIQIL010000180.1 GCA_903871865.1 uncultured Burkholderiales bacterium | reverse complement strand
CAGCAAGATCCTGCCCATCTACGACCACTGGCAGAAGCCCGAGGACATCAACCAGATGCGCCTGAAGGCGATCCAGCACTTCTTCGAGCACTACAAGGATCTGGAGCCCGGCAAGTGGGTGAAGGTCACGGGCTGGGCAGGCATCGATGCCGCCAAGGCCGAAGTGGTCGAAGGCCTGGAAGCTTTCAAGAAGCAACACTGATGACCGCAAGGCCTGGCATCGCCTGACGGTGGTGCTGGCCTTCATCGACATCGCCCGAAAGTCGCTGCCTCCGCAAGGAGGGGCGGCTTTTTCCATGGGGCGCGCTCAAGTCAAGGTGAGGATCGCTGCGCGCAAGGTGGTGGCGATCTGGTTGATCTGAGGTTCGCTGACGATCAGGGGTGGTGAGATGGCGATGTTGTCGCCTGTGGCGCGCACCAGCAGGCCTGCGTCCCAGCATGACTGGAACACCTCGAAGGCGCGTCGGCCTGGCGCACCTGAGCGCGGTTCGAACTCGATGGCGCCCACCAACCCGGTGTTGCGGATGTCGATGACGTGGGGCAAGCCGCGCAGGCTGTGCAGGGCGTTTTCCAGGCTGATTTGCAGTTCTGCGCCGCGGGTCAGCAGGCCTTCTTCGTCGAAGGTGTCCAGCGTGGCCAGGGCGGCGGCACAGGCCAGTGGGTGGCCGGAGTAGGTGTGGCCGTGCGGCAACTCGATGGCCGTGGGTGGCCCTTGCATGAAGGCGTCGTGGATGCCTTGCTGGACGAACACCGCACCCATCGGCACGCAGCCGTTGGTCAGGCCCTTGGCGGCGGTGAGGATGTCCGGCGTGACGCCGTAGTGCTGCGCCGCAAACGGCGCGCCCAGCCGACCGAAACCGGTGATGACCTCGTCGAAGATCAGCAAGATGCCGTGCTGGGTGCAGATCTCGCGCAGACGCTCCAGGTAGCCTTTTGGTGGCATGAGCGCGCCCGTGGAGCCGGCCATGGGTTCGACGATGACGGCCGCGATGGTCGATGCGTCGTGCAGGGCGACCAGGCGCTCGAGGTCATCGGCCAGTTCGGCGCCGTGCGCGGGCTGGCCGCGGGTGAAGGCGTTGCGCGCCAAGTCGTGCGTGTGGCGCAGGTGGTCGATGCCGCTGAGGCTGCTGCCGAACGCCTTGCGGTTGCCGCCGATGCCGCCGACCGCGGTGCCTCCAAAGTTGACGCCGTGGTAGCCACGCTCGCGCCCGATCAGCCGGGTGCGGTGCGACTCGCCGCGCACCCGGTGGTAAGCCAGGGCGATCTTCAAGGCGGTGTCGACCGACTCGGAGCCCGAGTTGGTGAAGAACACGCGGTTGAGCCCGGCGGGCGCGTAGCGTTGCAGGCGATGGGCCAACTCGAACGCCAGGGGGTGGCCCATCTGGAAGGGCGGGGCGAAGTCCATCTCTGCGGCCTGGCGCGCGATGGCCGCCACGATGCGCGGGCGGGCATGGCCGGCGTTCACGCACCACAGGCCGGCTGTGCCATCGAGGACCTGGCGCCCGTCTGGCGTCCAGTAGTGCATGCCCTCGGCTTTGGACACCAGCCGGGGCGCTTGTTTGAAATCGCGGTTGGCCGTGAACGGCATCCAGAGGGCGTCGAGGTTCAGATCCATGTGGACTCCTGCGCTGCAGCGGCATCTTCCCAGGCGACGCCATGAAATCACATCATGACATTTCGCACGACCGTGCGGAAAAGTGCGTTTGGGTGTTGTTGTGCCCCCTCAAACAAGTGGTCTTATATAAGACATAAGTGTTTACCGGGGCTGGGAATTGCTGCTAAAGTGCGGGTTTTCTAGCACCGCCTCTCAACCCCGGAGATCTTCATGACGCAACTCACCCGCGAACAGCAAATCGCTGCCCTGGAAAAGGATTGGGCCGAAAACCCCCGTTGGAAGCTCGTCAAGCGCGGCTACTCCGCTGCTGACGTTGTGCGTCTGCGCGGCAGCCTGCAGCCTGAGTACACGCTGGCCAAGAACGGCGCTGAGAAGCTGTGGGCCAAGGTCAACGGCGGTGCCAAGAAGGGCTATGTGAACGCTTTCGGCGCCATCACCGCCGGTCAAGCCATGCAACAGGCCAAGGCTGGCCTGGAAGCCGTGTACCTGTCGGGCTGGCAAGTTGCCGCCGACGGCAACACCTCGGAAACCATGTACCCCGACCAGTCGCTGTACGCGTACGACTCGGTGCCCACGATGGTTCGTCGCATCAACAACACCTTCAAGCGCGCTGACGAAATCCAGTGGTCGCGTGGCATCAACCCCGGCGACGAAGGCTTCGTGGACTACTTCCTGCCCATCGTCGCTGACGCTGAGGCTGGTTTCGGTGGCGTTCTGAACGCTTTCGAACTGATGAAGAACATGATCGCTTCGGGCGCCGCTGGCGTTCACTTCGAAGACCAGCTCGCCGCTGTCAAGAAGTGCGGTCACATGGGTGGTAAGGTGCTGGTTCCCACGCAGGAAGCCATCGAGAAGCTGATCGCTGCTCGTTTCGCTGCCGACGTGATGGGCGTGCCCACCATCGTTCTGGCCCGCACCGATGCCGAAGCCGCCAACCTGATCACTTCCGATCACGACGCCAACGACAAGCCCTTCCTGACCGGTGAGCGCACCCAAGAAGGCTTCTACCGCGTCAAGAACGGCCTGGAGCAATCCATCAGCCGTGGCGTGGCCTACGCTCCCTACGCCGATCTGGTGTGGTGCGAAACCGGCGTGCCCGACATTGGCTTCGCCCGTGAATTCGCTCAAGCCGTGCACGCCAAGTGCCCGGGCAAGCTGCTGTCGTACAACTGCTCGCCTACCTCCAACTGGAAGAAGAACCTCAACGACTCGCAGATCGCCAAGTTCCAGGAAGACCTGTCGGACCTGGGCTACAAGTACCAGTTCATCACGCTGGCTGGCATCCACATCAACTGGTTCAACACCTTCCAGTTCGCCCACGCTTACGCCCGCGGCGAAGGCATGAAGCACTACACCGAAATGGTGCAAGAGCCCGAATTCGCTGCCCGTGAAAAGGGTTACACCTTCGTGTCGCACCAGCAGGAAGTTGGCGCTGGCTACTTCGACGACGTGACCACCGTGATCCAGGGTGGTTCGTCCTCCGTGAAGGCCCTGACCGGCTCGACCGAAGAAGAACAGTTCCACTGATCTGTGACGGGAGGCCCGCTGTGTGCGGGCGTCCCGACAGAACGGAGCGCGAAACCCGGTACCGAGAGGTGCCGGGTTTTTTCATGGGCAGCTACAATCCGGCGGTCGGCGCCATGCAGCAGCGCGCCTCGTGCACGTGGTAAGGACTGTAGAAAGGCACACCCGGT
>CAIQIL010000179.1 GCA_903871865.1 uncultured Burkholderiales bacterium | reverse complement strand
GGCCGCGGATGAGCTCGGCACCACGACGCGCTGCCGTGATCGCCGGCTCGGTGAACTCGGCCACCTGGGCATCGTCGGGTCGGGCATCGCCCAGCGCCGTGAGGTTGCCGAGGATGACCGTGAGGATGTTGTTGAAGTCGTGCGCCAGGCCGCCGGCCAGCTGGCCCATGGCTTCCATTTTCTGGGCGCGCAGGATGAGCGCCTGCGAGCGCTTCTGCTCGGTGACGTCGAAGGTCAGCTCGAAGCAGCCCACCACGCTGCCATCGGGGCCACGGTCGGGCACCAGGGTGGTCCGCACGCACAGGTCCTCGCCCGCCTGCGTGCACAGCGCGTAGTCGAAGGTCACGGCTTCGCCCGACAAGGCACGCCGAACATACGGCCGGATCCCCTCATAGACCTCGTGGCCGAGGAAGGCCCGCGCGCTGACGCGGTCGAGGCGCTGCGGGTCCAGCCCGAACCAGTCCTGGTAGCCGCGGTTGATGTACTCGTAGCCGTGGTCCACGCTGAAATAGGCCACCAGCGCGGGGATGGAGTCGGTGACCAGGCGCATCTGCTGCTCGCTGCGCCGCAAAGAAGCGGTGCGGGCCTGCACGCGCGACTCCAGCTCCAGATTGGCTTGGCGCAGGGCCTGCTCGGTGCGGCGCTGCTCGGTCACGTCGGAGTACAGCGTGACGAAGCCGTGGCCCGGCAAAGGCTGGCCGGTGATGTGCAGGATGCGGCCATCGGGCCGTTCGCGCTCGATGTCGTGCGGCAGGAACTGCAGGGCCAGGTCCACGCGCTGGCGCACGGCGTCCTCGACCGGCTCGTCGCCGTACTCGCCGCGCTGGGCGTTGTAGCGGATGAAGTCCTCGAAGGGCGCGCCGATGCGCGTCATCTCGGGCGGGAAGGCCAGCAACTCCAGGAAGGCGCGGTTCCAGGCCACCAGGTGCAGCGAGGAGTCGAACACGGTGAGGCCCTGGTCGAGCAGGTCGAGGCCAGCTTGCAGGGTTTGCTGGCGCCAGCTGCCGCCGTCGGGGACGGTGGTCCCTGCGGGGGGCGCGACCGGCGTGGGCACAGCCCCATCCGGGGCGACATCGTTGAGGCGGGGCTCCATCGGCATGCGTCCGATTTTAGGCAGCCTGGCGGCGCTGCGCAGAGGCGCGAGACGGGCCCCACGGGGTGACGCAAAGATTCGTCACATTTGCTGGGAGGCCATGACAAGGTCGTCTCCCATCATCGCGGCCGTCATCGCCCCACAAGGTCTGTGGGCGGTGCTCGACAAGGAGAGCCGCATGATCAGTGTAAACCCTTATGACGCCGGTTTGGAGCAAAACGCCGCCAACCACGTCAGCCTTTCGCCTCTGAGCTTCCTGCGCCGTGCAGCGGCCGTCTACCCGCGTCGCACGGCCATCGTCTACGGCGAACACCGCCAGACCTGGGCCGAGACCGAAGCGCGTTGCTGCCGCCTCGCCAGCGCCCTGCGCGCCCGCGGCATCGGCAAGGGCGACACCGTGGCCGTCATGCTGCCCAATGTGCCGGCCATGCTGGAGGCCCATTTCGGCGTGCCCATGACGGGCGCCGTGCTCAACACGCTCAACACCCGCCTGGACGCCGAAGCCATCGCCTTCATGCTGGACCACGGCAACGCCCGCGTCTTGCTGACCGACCGCGAGTTCTCCAAGGTGGTGGGCAAGGCGCTGACCCTGGTGAAGCACCACATCCTGGTCATCGATGTCGAAGACGACACCGCGCCTGCCGGCGAACACCTCGGCACCCTGAGCTACGAAGAACTGCTGGCCGCAGGCGATCCGCAGCCCACCGGCTTCCTGCCCGACGACGAGTGGGACGCCATCGCGCTGAACTACACCTCGGGCACCACCGGCAACCCCAAGGGCGTGGTCACCCACCACCGCGGCGCCTACCTGAACGCGGCCAGCAACGTGATCTCCTGGAGCCTGCCGCAGCACGCCACCTACCTGTGGACGCTGCCCATGTTCCATTGCAATGGCTGGTGCTTCCCCTGGACGATGGCCCTGATCGCCGGCACCAGCGTGTGCCTGCGCCGCATCGACCCGTCCGTCATCTACTGGCTGCTCAAGACGCACCATGTGACGCACATGTGCGGCGCCCCCATCGTCTACAACCTGATGATCAGCGCGCATCCGAAGCTGCGCGAAGGCCTGAACCACACGGTCAACGGCCTGATCGCTGGCGCGGCGCCGCCGGTGGCGGTGATCGAGGGCTGCGAGGCCGCGGGCATCAACCTCACCCACGTCTATGGCCTGACCGAGGTCTATGGCCCGGCCGCCGTCTGCGCCAAGCAGGAAGAGTGGAACGCGCTGCCGCTGGAAGAGCGCGCCCGCCTCAACGGCCGCCAGGGCGTGCCTTACGCGCTGCAGGAAGAGGTCACCGTGCTCAACCCCGAGACGCTGCAACCTGTGCCTTGGGACGACCACACCATCGGCGAGATCTGCTTCCGCGGCAACGTGGTGATGAAGGGCTACCTCAAGAACGAGGCGGCCACGCGGGAAGCCTTCGAAGGCGGCTGGTTCCACACGGGTGACCTGGCCGTGCGCGACGCCAGCGGCTACATCAAGATCAAGGACCGCAGCAAGGACGTCATCATCTCGGGCGGGGAAAACATCTCCAGCATCGAAATCGAGGATGTGCTGTACAAGCATCCGGCGGTGTTTGCCGTGGCGGTCGTGGCCAAACCCCATCCCAGGTGGGGCGAGACCCCGTGCGCGTTTGTCGAGCTCAAGCCTGGCGTTGAGGTCACGG
>CAIQIL010000178.1 GCA_903871865.1 uncultured Burkholderiales bacterium | reverse complement strand
GGCGCACTGAGTTGCGTCCGATGAAGGTGATGGCATTCGTCGAACTGTCATCATTTTCGTGTACCTCATTCCGTAGAATGAAGTGGCCGGCGTTATTCGGCTTCTTTTGCGTCAATGAACAACACGATCCCAACCCAGGTGCTGGACCAACCCCGCGTCAAGCTGCTCGGCCGCGAGCAGGCCATCCTCGAATTCAACCGCCGCGTGCTGGCCCAGGCCCAGCGGGAAGACGTCCCGCTGCTGGAGCGCCTGCGTTACATCTGCATCGTCTCGTCCAACCTCGACGAGTTCTTTGAAGTCCGCTACGCCGATGTCATCGAGGCTTCGCGCACGCCCGGCACCGGCATCAACGCCGCCTACATCACCGAGGTCTCGCGGGAGTCGCACCGCCTGGTCGAAGATCAGTACGAGATCTTCAACGAGGTGGTGACGCCCAAGCTGCACGACGCGGGCATCCTCATCCTCAACCACGCCGACCGCAATGCCAACCAGCGTGAGTGGGTGGCCGATTTCTTCCGCCGTCAGGTGCGCCCGCTGCTGGTGCCCATCGGCCTGGACCCCGCGCACCCCTTCCCGCAGGTCGCCAACAAGACGCTGAATTTCATCGTGCGTCTGGGCGGCATGGACGCTTTCGGCCGCGACAACGACATCGCCATCGTGCGCATCCCACGGGTGCTGCCACGCGTCATCGCCTTGCCCAAGGCGCTGATGCCGGAGGGGCAGCAGGGCTTCGTGCTGCTGTCCAGCGTCATCCGCGCGCACTTGGACGAGCTCTTCCCGGGCCGCGAGATCAAGGCTTTCTCGCAGTTCCGCCTGACGCGCGACTCCGACCTGGAAGTGGACGAAGACGACGTGACCGACCTGCGCGAGGCCCTGCGCTCCAAGATGAGCACGCGCCAGTTCGGCCAATCGGTGCGCCTGGAAGTGGTGCGCTCCTGCCCGTCCGACCTGTCCGACTTCCTGCTGGAGCAGTTCAGCCTGCCGCCGCAAGCCCTGTTCATGGTCAACGGCCCGGTCAACCTGGTGCGCCTGACCCAGCTGATCGACCAGGCCGACGCCGACGCGCTGCGCTTTGCGCCCTACGAGCCCGCCTGGCCGGCTGAATTGCCGCAGCAAGGCCTGTTCGAGCACCTGCGCCACCACGACTGCCTGCTGCACCACCCCTTCCAGAGCTTCGACGTGGTCGTGCAGTTCCTGCGCGAAGCCGTCTACGACCCCGATGTGCTGGCCATCAAGCAGACCATCTACCGCACGGGCAGCGAGTCCGTGCTGATGGAATTGCTGCTGGAAGCCGTGCGCCGCGGCAAGGAAGTGCTGGCCGTGGTGGAGCTCAAAGCCCGATTCGACGAAGAGGCCAACATCAACTGGGCCGAGCGGCTCGAAGCCCTGGGCGCGCAGGTGGTGTACGGCATCGTCGGCCTGAAAACCCACGCCAAGATGATGCTGGTGACGCGCCGCGAAGGCGCGCGCCTGCGCCGCTACGCCCACCTGTCCACCGGCAACTACAACCCCAAGACCTCGCGGCTTTACACCGACGTGGGCTTCCTGACCAGTCAGCCGGACATGACGGCCGACGTGGACCGCGTCTTCCAGCAGCTCTCCAGCCTGACGCAGATGAAGTCCACGCGCCTGCTGCAGCTCGCGCCCTTCAGCCTGCAGGACCAGATGCTGCGCCTGATGGCGCGCTGTGCCGATGCCGCCCGCGCAGGGCGCCCGGCGCGCATCGTCGTCAAGTGCAATGCGCTGACCGACGAGCCGCTGGTGAATGCGCTGATCGAAGCCGGCCAGGCGGGCGTGGACATCGACCTCATCATCCGCGGCGCCTGCATCCTGCCGCCCGGCCTGGAAGGCCTGACCGACCGCATCCGCGTGCGCTCGGTGGTGGGGCGCATGCTGGAGCACACCCGCGTGCTGTACTTCCGCTGGGGCAGCGACGATTACGAAGAGGCCCTGTACCTGTCGAGCGCCGACTGGATGAACCGCAACATGACGCGGCGCATCGAGGCGGCCTGGCCGGTGCGCGACCCGGCGCTGCGCCAGCGCGTCATCGACGAATGTCTGGTGCCTTACCTGCTCGACGGCCGCGATGCCTGGCGCCAGCTCAGCGATGGCCGCTACGAGCGCATCAACGAGCCCGGCGGTCACAGTGCCCAGCGTGCCCTGATGGCGCGCCACCGCGGTCCAGTGTGAGCGGTCATGGCGGCTTGCCATGGTGTGATGACACTGCCACGCGCTTGCCACAGGGCGTCCGTACACTGCGGCGCCAATGAAAAACCAAGGGAGGATGGGGCATGGACCTGATCCTGTGGCGCCACGCGCAGGCGCAAATGCTGTTGGCAGAAGATGGCGAATCGGTGCTGCCGTTCGAGCTGGAACGTGACCTGGCGCGCACGCTGACGCCCAAGGGCCAGCGCCAGGCCGAGCGCATGGCCGAGTGGCTCAACCAGCGCCTGCCCGACACCACCCGTGTGCTGGTGAGCCCGGCGCTGCGCACCCAGCAAACCGCCGCGGCCCTGGGCCGCAAGGTGCGCACGCTGGACACCCTCAACCCGCTGGCCAGCGTCGATGACCTGCTGGCTGCCGCGCGCTGGCCGGCCTCGCGCGACCCGGTGCTCATCGTCGGCCACCAGCCCACGCTGGGCCTGCTGGCGGCCCGCCTGCTGACGGGCCAGGACCAGCCCTGGTCGGTGCGCAAAGGTGCCGTGTGGTGGTTGCGCTCGCGCGAGCGGGAAGGCGACGAGCAG
>CAIQIL010000177.1 GCA_903871865.1 uncultured Burkholderiales bacterium | reverse complement strand
GCTTTGCTCAGGGAAGTCCGTGCTGCGCGGGCTGGTGTCCGGCGTCACGATGGCCAGCCCCAGGCGCGCCGCGTGCTGCTGCGCACCCGCCTTGATGGCGAAGGTCTCCTCGTTGCAGGTCAGCCCCGCCAGGTAGAACACCACCGGCACCTTGGCGCCAGCTTGCAGCGCCTGTGGTGGCAGGTACACCCCGAACTGCATCGGCAAACCGATGGCCGCCGAGGCATGGCGGTAAAAGCGCTGCACACCGCCGAAGCAGGCGTGCTCGCTCAACAACTCCAGCGTGCTCATGCGACGGCCCCGCTCAGAAGATGACGACGGAACGAATCGACTCGCCGCGCTTCATCAAATCGAAGCCCTCGTTGATCTGTTCCAGCTTGAGCTTGTGCGTGATCAGGCTGTCGATGTCGATCTTGCCGTCCATGTACCAATCGACAATCTTGGGCACGTCGGTGCGGCCGCGCGCGCCACCGAAGGCCGAGCCCTCCCACTTGCGGCCCGTCACCAGCTGGAAGGGGCGGGTGCTGATCTCGGCGCCGGCCTCGGCCACACCGATGATGATGCTGCGGCCCCAGCCCTTGTGCGTGCACTCCAGCGCCTGGCGCATCACCTTGGTGTTGCCGATGCACTCGAAGCTGTAGTCGGCGCCGCCATCGGTCAGCTGCACGATGGCATCGACGATGTTGCCGCCGGCGGCCTCGATGTCTTTCGGGTTCAGGAAGTGCGTCATGCCGAACTGGCGGGCCATGGCCTCGCGCTCGGGGTTCAGGTCCACGCCGATGATCTTGTCGGCGCCCACCATCTTGGCGCCCTGGATCACGTTCAGGCCGATGCCGCCCAGGCCGAACACGACCACGTTGGCGCCGGCCTCCACCTTGGCCGTGAACAGCACGGCGCCCACACCGGTGGTCACGCCGCAGCCGATGTAGCAGATGGTCTCGAAAGGGGCGTCCTGGCGCACCTTGGCCAGCGCGATCTCGGGCACCACGATGTGGTTGGCGAAGGTGGACGTGCCCATGTAGTGCAGCAGAGGTTCACCGTTGAGCGAAAAACGCGAGGTGCCATCCGGCATCAGGCCCTTGCCCTGCGTGGAACGGATCTTCTGGCACAGGTTGGTCTTGCGGCTCAGGCAGAACTTGCACTCGCGGCATTCCGGCGTGTAGAGCGGGATGACGTGATCGCCCTTGCGCAAGGACGTCACGCCCGGGCCCACATCGACCACCACCCCCGCGCCCTCATGGCCCAGGATGGCGGGGAAGAGGCCTTCCGGGTCGGCGCCCGACAGGGTGTAGTAGTCGGTGTGGCAGATGCCGGTGGCCTTGACCTCGACCAGCACTTCGCCGGCGCGCGGGCCTTCGAGGTCAACGGTTTCGATGGTCAGGGGGGCGCCTGCTTTCCAGGCCACGGCTGCGCGGGTTTGCATGGGGGATGTCCTCGGTTCTGGGGGGATGGGGCGGGGCGTTGCGGGAACGCGCTGGCCGACACCATACCCAGATTCGAAGGCCCGTGAAAGTGTGGGCCGATAATCTGCGCTTGCGTTCACTCCGAGCCCACCGCCATGTTCCAGCACGTTGACGCCTACCCCGGCGACCCGATCCTCACGCTCAACGAGGATTTCCAGAAAGACCCGCGCGCGGACAAGATCAACCTGTCCATCGGCATCTACTTCGACGACGCCGGCCGCCTGCCCGTGATGGCTGCGGTGCGCGAGGCCGAGTCGGCGCTGCTGTCGAACATCGGCCCCAAGCCCTACCTGCCCATGGTCGGCCACACCGGCTACCGCCAGGCCGTGCAGACGCTGTTGTTCGGTGCGCAGCACGAGGCCGTGCTGGCTGGCCGCATCGCCACCGTCCAGACCCTGGGCGGCTCGGGCGCGCTGAAAGTGGGCGCTGATTTCCTCAAGCGCTACTTCCCTGCCGCGCAGGTGTGGGTGAGCGACCCGACCTGGGACAACCACCGCGCCATCTTCGAAGGTGCGGGCTTCCAGGTGAACACCTACCCCTACTACGACGCGGCCACCAAGGGTCTGAAATTCGACGCCATGCTGGCCGCCATCGAGGCGCTGCCGGCCCAGAGCATCGTGCTGCTGCACGCCTGCTGCCACAACCCCACGGGCGTGGACCTCAACACCGCGCAGTGGACGCAGCTGATCGAGGTCGTCAAGGCGCGCAAGCTGCTGCCCTTCCTGGACATCGCCTACCAGGGCTTTGGCGACGGCATCGACGAAGACGCCTTCGCGCTGCGCGCCATGGCCGACGCGGGCGTGAGCTTCTTCGTGGCCAACTCGTTTTCCAAGAGCTTCTCGCTGTACGGCGAGCGCGTGGGTGGCCTCAGCGTGGTTTGCCCCGACAAGGCTCAGGCCGAGCTGGTGCTGGGCCAGATGATGTCCACGGTGCGCCGCAACTACTCCAGCCCGCCCACGCACGGCGCGCTGCTGGTGTCGCGCGTGCTGCAAAGCCCTGAACTGCGCCAGAGCTGGGCCGACGAGCTGAGCGCGATGCGCCAACGCATCCAGGTGATGCGCCAGCGCCTGTACGACGGCGTGGTCGCCAAGCTGCCAGGCAAGGACGTGCGCTACTTCATCGACCAGCGCGGCATGTTCAGCTACACCGGCGTGAGCCCTGAGCAGGCGGACGCCTTGCGCAACGAGCACGGCGTGTACGTGCTGCGCTCGGGCCGCATGTGCGCGGCGGGTTTGAACGCCCACAACGTGGACCGCGTCGCGGCCGCGTTCGCCGCGGTGCTGTGATGGCGCAGTGAGCCTCGGCGGCTGAGAAAGCGCTTCGCCCCACCGGTGGCGACCACGGCGGTGGGGGTGACGCTTGACAACCATGCGGCGTGAGCCGCGCGCAGGACTTCAGCCCACGCGGAAGCGGTCCACCACCGCGGCCAGGGCCTGAGCCTGGTCCTTGAGACTGCCTGCGGCGGCGGCCGATTGCTCCACCAGGGCCGCGTTCTGCTGCGTCATCTGGTCGAGTTCGGTGACGGCGTGGTGGATGGTGCCCACGCCCTGGTTCTGCGCCATCGTGGCGTGCGCGATCTGCTGGATCAGTCCGGCCACCCGGTCCACCGAGCCCACGATGGCCGCCATGTTCTGACCGGCGTCGTGCACCAGGGCCGCGCCCGATTCGACGTGCTCGGTCGAGGCCTGGATGAGGCTTTTGATTTCCTTGGCGGCGTTGGCCGAGCGTTGCGCCAGGG
>CAIQIL010000176.1 GCA_903871865.1 uncultured Burkholderiales bacterium | reverse complement strand
CTCGCGCGAGCTGCGCGTGCTGGTGGCCACCGACGTCGCCGCCCGCGGCATCGACGTGCCCACGATCACCCACGTGATCAACTACGGCATGCCCATGAAGGCCGAGGACTACGTGCACCGCATCGGTCGCACGGGCCGTGCCGGTCGCTCCGGCCTGGCCGTGACGCTGGCCGAGCGCCGCGACATCCCGATGGTGCGCCGCATCGAGCGTTTCACCACGCAGCGCATCCCTGAGTCGGCGATCGCCGGCCTGGAGCCCAAGACCAAGATGATGGCCGACAAGGGTGGCCCGCGTCGCGACAAGCCGATGCCTGGCTATGGTCGCCGTGACGACCGCGGCCAGCGCTTCGGTGGCGGCGGCTACGGTGGCGACCGCGGCGGTGACCGTGGTGGCTTCGGTGGCGGCCAGCGCGACGGCGGCTGGGGCGAGCCCCGCGGCTTCGCACCCCGCGAAGACCGTGGCTTCACACCTCGCGAAGAGCGTCCGTCCTTCAAGCCCAACCACGACCCGCGCTTCGAAGGCCAAGGCCGTCCGTCGGAAGACCGTGGCTTTGCCCCGCGCGAAGAGCGCAACTTCGGTGGCCCGCGTTCGGACGACCGTGGCCCGGCCAAGTCCTTCGGCAACAAGCCGTTTGGTGCCAAGCCTTTCGGTGATCGTCCCTTTGGCGACAAGCCTTTCGGCGGCAAGGGTGGCAAGCCGTTCGGCGAGCGCAGCTTCGGTGACCGCCCCCAAGGCGACCGTCCTTTCGGTGACAAGCCCTTTGGCGACAAGTCGTTCGGCGGCAAGCCGGCTGGCAAGTCCTTCGGTGGCAAGCCCGCTTTCGGCGGCGAGCGCTCGTTCGGCGACAAGCCTGCCTTTGGCGCCAAGCCCGGCTTCAAGTCGGGTGGCCCCAAGCCTGGCTTCGGTGGCAAGCGCCCCGGGTTTGGCAAGCGCGAAGGCTGATCCAGCCTGGACCGAGGGCGATGGTGGGGATGTCCCTGCCGCCGCCCTCACCGACCTGACCTCACCCGGACGGCGCGAACGTCGTCAGGGTGACCGTCAGGGTCAAGGTTGCGCCAGCACGTCGGCCCCCTTGGGCGGCGTGAACTGGAAGCGATCGGCCGCCACCTTGGCGTGCGGCTCGAACTGTGTGAATGTCAGGCGCGAACGCTGCCCGAAGCTGTCGAGGATCTCCAGCTCGGCCAGTTGCCCTTGACGGAATCCCACACGCACCGACTGGAACTGCCCTTCCTTGTGACGAGGACGGGCCTCCACCCAATCCAAGGCCGCTGTCGCTGTGGACGCCCCCGAGGGCGTCACGGCCGACGGTGCCATCGCTTTTGTTGCCTGTTGAGCCGTCGGGGTCGCGGACGCCGCACCCGACGAGGACACAGCCACTGCCGCATCTGACGGCACATGGCTCAGCACGAAGTCTTTGTCCAGCGAGCCACCGGCCAGCAAGGCCGCCGGCGTGGCGCCCAGGGCCTGGCCCATGGGGCGCACCGTGACCTGGTTGAGGTCGGCGTCGTACAGCCACACCTGCTTGCCATCGCCCACGATGAGCTGCTCCATCGGCGCCGTGTAGGCGAAGCGGAAGCGGTTGGGCCGCAAGAACTCCAGCGTGCCGGCCGACTTGCGCGCCTTCTTGCCATCGGGCGAAGTCACGGTCTGCGTGAAGCTGCCGCGCCCGGACTGCACGTCTTTCACGAAAGCGCGCAACTGCGCCACGGCATCCTGATCGCGGGGTGCGACAGCCGTCGCTGCCCCCGCGCTGGCACAGGTCACGGCCAGGGCCGCACCACACATCCACAGAGCTGTTGTCGCCATGCTTGTTCGCATCACACGTCCCACGGTGCCGCGTTGGCACCGCCTTCCCCGCCGCGTTGCGGCACGATGAGTTCACGGTTGCCGTTGGTG
>CAIQIL010000175.1 GCA_903871865.1 uncultured Burkholderiales bacterium | reverse complement strand
GTGGTGCCATGGTTGCCCGGTTGCAGCACGCCAGCCGCCTTGGGGCCGCACACCACCGCACCGATGGGCACGCCCGAACCCAGGCCCTTGGCCAGGGGCATGACGTCGGGCAGGATGCCGGCCCACTGGTGGGCGAACCACTTGCCCGTGCGGCCGATGCCGCATTGCACCTCGTCGAGCATCAGCAGCCAGCCTTGCTTGTCGCACAGGGCGCGCACGGCTTGCAGGTAGTCGCTGTGGGCCGGGTTGATGCCGCCTTCGCCCTGGATGACTTCCAGGAACACGGCCGTCACATTGGGATTCGTGCGGGCGACTTCTTCCAGCGCCGCGATGTCGTTGAGCGGCACGCGCACAAAGCCTTCCACCAGCGGCTCGAAGCCGGCGTGGACCTTGGGGTTGCCCGTGGCCGACAGCGTGGCGATCGAGCGGCCATGGAAGGCCTTCTCATAGACCACCACCTCGGCGCGGGCGATGCCCTTGTCGTGGCCGTATTTGCGCGCGATCTTCAGCGCCGCCTCGTTGGCTTCAAGCCCCGAGTTGCAGAAGAACACGTTGGTCAGGCCCGAGCGCTCGACCAGCATCTTCGCGAGCTCTTCCTGCAGCGGCACCTGGTAGTAGTTGCAGCAGTGGATCATCTCGCTGACCTGCTTTTGCAGGGCCGGCACGAGCGTGGGGTGGTTGTGCCCCAGCGTGTTGACCGCGATGCCCGAGAGGCCGTCCAGGTAACGTCTGCCCGTGGTGTCCCAGACTTCGGCGCCCTGGCCATGCGACAAGGCGATGGGCAGGCGGCCATAGGTGGGCATGACGTGGGGCATGACGTCGGTGGGGGCGGCGGGGGCGTTCATGGGCGAATCTCTCTCTGAAATGAAAACGGCGCAGCCCTCACTGCGCCTGCGACCATTCTATGCAAAACACCCGTGCAGGCAGGTGTTTGCCCGTGGGGTGCGCCCTTGACACAGCAAATTCACGGGCCATGGGCGCCCCGACGTTGCGATCGGCGCGTCTGTCCGCGACAATAGCGGCCTGTCTCCCAAGGACCGACCGCCTGGCTACCCGCCGGGAGCCTTCCTTGTTCTCCGCAGCAGCCAGACACAATCTGGCGTTGCGACTGTCGATTTACCCATTGCACAGCCCGTCGGAAGCGCCACCGTGTCGACGTCCTCGCCCACAGACCGATCCCATCCCCCCCGCGAAGTTTTCATCCAGGGACTGACCTCCTCCGGTCGGACCTTCCGCCCCAGCGACTGGGCCGAGCGCCTGGCCGGCGCCATGTCCTGCTTCCGCCCTGGCGGCGTGGCTTCGGGGCCCATGGCCCACATCGGCTACTCGCCGTACTGCGTGCCCACCAGCATCGACAACGTCAAGTGCGTGGTGGTCAACGAGGCCCTGCGTGACATCGAACCCAGGGCCTGGGACTTCGTCATGAACTTCGCCCGCGACAACGACCTGCAGGTGGTGGACGCGTGCCTGCTGCCCGATGTGCCCAATCCGGTGAAGCGCTGAGGGGCTGGCGCTGACGAACAGCTGCCGATGGCCTGGCGCCAGGCCTTGGACAAGGCCATCTCACCGGCCGATCCCCTGCGTGCGGACATGAAAAAGGCCCTCCGAAGAGGGCCTTGTTTCGTTTGGCGCCGTGTCGGGCGCCAAGGTCAGTCAGCGATCAAGCGGCAACGGCCATGGCCTTGATCTTGGCCGACAGGCGGCTCTTGTGGCGAGCGGCCTTGTTCTTGTGGAAGATGCCCTTGTCGGCGATCGAGTCGATCACGGATTGAGCGGTCTTGAAAGCGTCGGCAGCGCGCGACTTGTCGCCAGCTTGCACGGCCTTCAGCACGCCCTTGACGGCGGTGCGGAACTTCGAACGCATGGCCGAGTTGGCGGCGTTCAGCTTGACGTCCTGGCGGACGCGCTTGCGACCGGAGGCGATGCGGACGGTCTTCTTGACTTTGGATGCAGATGCCATGGTGAGCAACCTTTTGAAGCCTGTGTGAGGCTTGTTCGCCCCTGCGGATGCCTGGCTGCATCCGACCCACCGGCGCACACCAATTCGCACCCCACAAGGGTGAAAGATGGAAAGCCGGCGAGCATAACGGGTTTTCAGGCGCTTGTCCAGCGAGGCGGGCGGCCTGTCATGGGGCGCTTCCTATAATGCGGCGATGAGCCTGTTGAAATCTGCGTCCATCGTCTCCCTGATGACCCTGGCGTCCCGCATCACGGGGCTGGTCCGCGAACTGTTGATCGCGGCGGCCTTCGGGGCCAGCGCCACGACCGACGCCTTCAACGTCGCTTTCCGCATCCCCAACCTGCTGCGCCGCCTGTTTGCTGAAGGCGCCTTCTCGCAGGCCTTCGTGCCCATCCTGGCCGAGAGCCGCAGCCGCCAGGGCGACGAGGCCACGCACGACCTGGTCAACGCCGTCGGCACGGTGCTGCTGGGCGCCTTGACGGTGGTGTGCGTGCTGGGCGTGCTGGGCGCGCCGGTGGTGGTCTGGCTGATGGCCTCGGGCTTGAAAGAGAGCGGGGGTTTCGACGCGGCCGTGGTCATGACGCGCTGGATGTTCCCCTACATCGGCTTCATGTCCCTCGTCGCGCTGAGCGCGGGCATCTTGAACACCTGGGGGCGTTTCGCGGTGCCCGCGATCACGCCGGTGTTGCTCAACCTGTCGATGATCGCGGCCGCGGCCATCGGTGCGCCCCTGCTGCGCGACCACGGCGTCGAGCCGGTGTATGCCCTGGCCATGGGCGTGATGCTGGGCGGTGTGCTGCAGCTGGGTGTGCAGGTGCCGGCGCTCTTGCGCATCGGCATGGTGCCGCGCATCGGGCTGTCGCTGTCGGCGTGGCGGCGTGCCTGGGTGCACCCCGGTGTCAAGCGCGTGCTGCGCCAGATGGCGCCGGCGGTGCTCGGGGTGTCGGTGGCGCAGGTCTCGCTGCTGGTGAACACGCAGATCGCGTCTCACCTGGGCGCGGGGGCCGTGTCCTGGCTGACCTATGCCGACCGCCTGATGGAGTTCCCCACGGCGATGCTGGGCGTGGCGCTCGGCGTGGTGCTGCTGCCGCAGTTGTCGCGCGCGCAGGCCAGTGGCGACGTGAAGCAGTTCTCTGACCTGCTCGACTGGGGCTTGCGCCTGGTGTTGCTGCTGGCCCTGCCCAGCGCTGTGGCCTTGCTGGTGTTTGCCAAGCCCTTGGTGGCCGTGCTGTACCACTACGGCCGATTCAGCCCCCACGATGTGCAGCAAACGGTGCTGGCGCTGTCGTGCTACGGCGTTGGCCTGATGGGCCTGGTGGGCGTGAAGGTGCTGGCGCCGGGCTTTTACGCCACGCAGGACATCCGCACGCCGGTGCGCAT
>CAIQIL010000174.1 GCA_903871865.1 uncultured Burkholderiales bacterium | reverse complement strand
TGTCGGCCGGGGGCAGGGCGGTGCGCGTCACCGACATCACCTCATCGACCAGGCGCGCTGGCGCCACGCGGCTTTCCCGCAAGCTCAGGAAACGCTCGATGACCAGGGCAAGGGCCACGATGGAACACAGCACCAGCGGCACGATGGGCCAGCCTGCGGCTTGTAAGATGGACAGCAAATCGGACTCCCCGGAAAGGCGCGATGCCCTGGCCGCATGGGGCGGCGCAAGGCCTGAACAGCGCATGATTATGGGGCTGATCCTGGCCCGATCTTGGCGAGGAGCGCCACAGGTGCTGCGCCAACTGGTGTCCATCTGCAACGCTCGGCGGCTTGGGTCAATGTGCCCCGTGCAACGCGGCCAAGTCGTCCACCGATCCTGTGGATAACTTTGTGGGTAAGCCTTGCGCATGGGCCCGCAAGCCGCATCAACATTGGCTTGCTCTCACATTGCTGAATTTTTAAGCAGCTGTTTTTCCTTGAAAATCAATCACTTATGACGTCATTAAGGCTTCGTGACAGCTTGCGGCGGCGTTTGAGCCACGCTGGCGCGAATTGTGGACTTGTCTCGTGGGGTGGGGCATGGTAAGCACGGCGAATGACGGCGCTGGGCGGGCCCGGGTCTGGGGTGTCGGCGCCTTGGTGCAGGCGGTGGGCGACACGCTGGCCGCGCGTTTCGGCAGTTGCGTGGTGCGTGGCGAGATCAGCGGTTTCACGCGGGCGTCCAGCGGACATGGCTACTTCACCCTCAAGGACGAGCATGGCCAAGCCGCCATCCGCTGCGCCATGTTCAGGCGAGCCTTGTCGCAGGTCGAGTACGCGCCGGGCGAGGGCATGCTGGTCGAGGCGCGCGGGCAACTGGCGGTGTACGAGGCCCGTGGCGAGTTGCAGTTGGTGGTCGAGGGCTTGCAGCGTGCAGGCGCAGGCGCGCTGTACGAGCAGTTCCTGCGCCTGAAAGCCAAGCTGGAAGCCGAAGGCCTGTTCGACGCAGGCCGCAAGCGCCTGTTGCCGGCCTTCCCCAGGCGTGTGGCGGTGGTCACGTCCATGCAGGCCGCGGCCTTGCGCGACGTGCTCACGGCCTTGGCGCGTCGGGCGCCGCACGTCGAGGTGGTGCTGCTGCCGTGTGCGGTCCAGGGCGTGGAGGCGCCCGCCCAGATCGTGCAATCGCTGGCCCAGCTGGCGATGGCGCACCACGGCGGATGCCGGTTCGATGCGGCCATCGTCTGCCGCGGCGGTGGCTCGCTGGAAGATTTGTGGGCTTTCAACGACGAGCGCGTGGTCCGCGCCATCGCAGCCTGCCCCGTGCCCGTGGTCAGTGGCGTGGGGCACGAAACCGATGTGACCTTGGCCGATTTCGCGGCCGACCTGCGCGCACCCACACCGACGGCCGCGGCCGAGCTGGTGGCGCGCGATCGGACCTCGGCGCTGGCGGAGCTTGCCGCCCATGCCCGGCACTTGCACCACCGTGTCCACCAAAAACTGGACACGCTGAGCCAGCGCCAGGACAGCGCCGCCTTGCGCCTGGCCCGCCCGTCGCAACTGCTGGCGCAGCACAGGCAGCAGCTCGCGCTGCTCGACCACCGTCTGCCGGCAGCGTGCGGCATGCAGGCGCAGCGCGCGGGGCAACACCTGCCAGCGCTGCAAGCCCGCCTCCTGCGCGCGGCGCAAACGCAAGCCTGGCGCCACCACCAGTCGCTGGCCCACCTGGAAACGCGCCTCCAGGCGCTCGATCCCCAGCGCGTGCTGGAGCGCGGCTATGCCTGGCTGAGCAACGCCGAAGGCCAGCCCGTGCTCAGCGCGGCAGCCGTTCAGCCAGAGCAAGCTGTCCAGGCGGTGCTGGCCGACGGGGTGTTGCGCATGCGCGTCACCGACATCCTGCCCCGCGGGCCGGTGTCCTGAGCCGTGGCCCGCCTGCTGCTGGCACAAGCCCCGCGCCGCGGCCGGTCATCTGGCTGAAAGCGTGGGGGCTGTGCGCGGCATGCCTACAATCGCGCCAACAGATCCATTCCCCCCTCAACGGACCTCCAAGGAAAGCACCATGGCACACACCCTTCCCGCACTGCCGTACGCCCAGGACGCACTGGCTCCGCACCTGTCGAAGGAAACCTTCGAGTACCACCACGGCAAGCACCATCAGGCTTACGTCACCAACCTGAACAACCTGATCCCCGGCACCGAGTTCGAGAGCCTGTCGCTCGAAGACACGGTCAAGAAGTCCAGCGGTGGCATCTACAACAACGCCGCCCAGATCTGGAACCACACCTTCTTCTGGAACTGCATGAAGCCCAACGGCGGCGGTGCCCCGACCGGCGCGCTGGCCGACGCCATCAACGCCAAGTTCGGCAGCTACGACGCCTTCAAAGAAGCCTTCACCA
>CAIQIL010000173.1 GCA_903871865.1 uncultured Burkholderiales bacterium | reverse complement strand
GGCGGTCTGCACGATGTTGTTGAAATCGGCGATGGCGATGCCGTAGCGGGCCAGCTTGTCCCGGTCCGGCGTGATGGCCACTTCGCTCTGGCCGTTGATGGGGATGGCCTCCACGTCGGCCGCGCCACGCACGCCCGAGAGCACGCCGGCAATGGCCGCGGCCTTCTGGCTGAGCACGTCCAGGTCGGGGCCGAAGACCTTCACGGCCAGCTCGCCCTTGCCGCCCGAGAGGGCCTCTTCGACGTTGTCCTCGATGACCTGGCTGAAGTTCGGGTGCACGCCGGGCAGGGTGTTCATGCGCTGCGAGATGTCGTCGATCAGGGCTTCCTTGTTGTGGAAGCGCCAGGTCGTGTGGTCGCGCAGGTCGGCCAGGATCTCGATGCTGTTGGGGCCCTTGGGGTCGGTGCCATCGTCGGGGCGGCCGATGTGGGTCACCACGCGACGCACCTCCGGGGTGTCCAGCAGGATCTTGCGCAGCCGCGCTTCCACGTTCTGCGTGGCCTGGATGCTGGTGGACGGCGGCAAGCTCATGGTGATCCAGAGGTTGCCTTCGTCCAGCTTGGGCAGGAACTCGCTGCCCAGCAGCGGCACCAGGGCCAGCGCGAGCGCCAGCACCGCGCCCGAGGCCGCCACCACCGTGCGGCTGGACGCCATGCAGGCCACCAGGGCGTTGCGGTAGCTGCGCTGCAGGTAGGCCATCCAGCCCAGGTGCTTTTCCAGCAGGTTGCGGCGGGTCAGCAGCCAGGCCAGCGCGGTCGGGATCCAGGTCATGGTCAGCAGCACGGCACCGGCCAGCGCGAAGGACAGCGTGAAGGCCATGGGCGAGAAGATCTTGCCCTCGACCCGCTGGAAGGTGAAGATCGGCAGGAAGGCCAGGATGATGATGGCCTTGGAGAACACGATGGGGTGGCCCATGCTGGTGGCCGTCTGGCGCAGCGCGGTCATGCGGTGCACGCCGTCGGACTTGCCGCCGCCCTCGGCGGCTTCCAGCGTGAGGCGCACCATCAGGGCCTCGACCAACACCACGGCCGAGTCGATGATGATGCCGAAGTCCACGGCGCCCAGCGAGATCAGGTTGGCCGACATGCCCTTGAGGTGCATCAGCGTGAACGCCGACAGCAGCGCCAGCGGGATCACGCTGGCCACGATCAGGGCTGCGCCCCAGTTGCGCAGGAAGATCACCAGGATGGCCACGACCAGGATGGCGCCCGTCACCATGTTCTCGGTGACCGTGCTGACGGTGTGTTCGATGAGGTCACGGCGGTCGTAGATGCGCTCGATGCTGATGCCTGTGGGCAGGCGCTTGCCGAGGGCGTCCATGCTGGTTTGCAGCGCGGCGATGACCTTGGCCGGGTCTTCGCCCTTCGTCATGTCCACGATGCCTTCGACGATGTCGCTGTCGCGGTCGAGGGCGACGATGCCTGCGCGCTCGCGCTCGCCGGGCTCGACGGTGGCCAGGTCGCTCACGGTGATGGGCTTGCCGTCGCGCACCGTCACCACCGTGCGGCGGATGTCATCGAGCGATTTGAACAGGCCGAGCGAGCGCACCACCAGGGCTTCGTCGCCACGGGCCAGCACGCCGCCGCCGCCATTCACGCTGTTCTTGCTCAGGGCGTCCTGCAGCTGCTGCAGCGGCACGCCGAATTTTTCCAGCGCGCTGGGCCGGGCCCGCACCTGGATTCCCTTGAGCGCACCGCCGATGGTGACCACGTCGGCCACACCGGGCACGCGGCGCAAGGCCGGGCGCACGATGGTGTCCTGCGCGGTGCGCAGGTCGGCCAGGCTGACGCCCGGCTGGCCCTTCACGCGGTAGCGGTAGACCTCGCCGACCGCCGTCGTCAGGGGTGCGAGCTGGGGCGTGATGCCGGGTGGCAGCTGCACGTTTTGCAGCTTCTCCAGCACCTGCTGGCGGGCGAAGTAGTCGTCGGTGTGGTCGGAGAACAGCAGCGTCACCACCGACAGGCCGGGCATGGACACCGAGCGCAGTTGCGTGATGTGCGGCACGCCGCTCATCTCCACCTCGATGGGCTTGGAGATGCCGCGCTCGACCTCTTCAGGTGCGGCGCCGGGCAGCTGCGTGATGATCTGCACCTGCACGTCCTGCACATCGGGGAAGGCCTCGACGGGCAACTCCACCACGGCGTAGGTGCCGACCAGCAGCAGCGCCATGACGGCGAGCAGGACGAAGACGCGCTGGGTCAGCGCGAACCGGACAAGGCGATCGAGCATGTCAGTGGTCCGAGGTGAGTTCGGCGTCCAGCAGGATGGCGCCTTGGGTGACCACGCGCATGCCCGCTTGCAGGCCTTCGCTGACATGGCTGCTGTTGCGGCCGCGGTGGCTGAGCGTCACGGGCGTCTTGACCAGCATGCCGGGCTCTTTCTCGACGAAGACGAAGCTGTGCAGGCCGGTGGTGACGATGGCGCTGTTGGGCACGGCAGCTTGGGGCGCTTGGGCGTCGTCCAAGGCCAGCAGGCGCACGAACATCTCGGCGCGGGCGCCGGCGGGCGGCTGGTCCAGGGTGGCGCGCACCGGCACGCGGCGGCTGTGGCTGTCCATGGCCACGCCGATGGTTTTGACCTTGCCGGTCATGGGCGGCAGGCCGGCGTCGTCCGACTCGATGCGCACGACCTGGCCCACGTGCATGCCGTGGAGGTCGGACACGGCCACATCGGCCACGACGTCCAGGCGCTGCGGGTCGGTGATGACGAAGGCGGGGTCGGCGGCATCGGGGCGCCATTCCTGGCCGGGGTTCAGGTGGCGCTCGACGATGACGCCGGAGATGGGCGCGCGCAGCGCGAAGCGGCCGTCTGCGCCGACCGGGCCAAGGCCCTTCATGCGGGCCTGGACGCGGTCCAGCTCGGCCTGGGCCATGCGCGCATCGGCGCGGGCGCCTTCGAGGTCGCGGGTGGCGATCACGCCGGCCTCGTGCAGGCGCTCGGCGCGCTGCCAGGCGGCCTGCTTGCTGTCGTGGTCGGCGCGGGCCTTGCGGGTGTCGGCCACGGCGGCGTCGTAGTCCGGTGCCAACAGCCAGGCCAGCACATCGCCGGCCTGCACGCGCGCGCCGATCTCTCCGGGGATTTGCGCGACGCGGCCGGCCACGGGGCTGTAGACGCGCACGGTGCGGTTCTCGTCGAAGACCAGGCGCGCGGGCAGCGGGTCGGTCACGGGGGGCACCGAGGCCTGCAGCGGCGCGATGGCCAGGAAGGCCAGTTGGCTTGAGCCCACGGGGTAGCGCAGGACGTTGGGCGCCAGCCGGGTGGAGGGCACCGCGCTGTGCGCTTCTTCGGCGGGCACGCCGTGGGCGCGGCTGACGAGGAGCCCGGCAGCGGCCAGGGCAGCGGCGGCCACCAGGGCGGCGAGGGTGACTGGCTTCACGGGGTCACCACCGTCGGAGTGGAGGTC
>CAIQIL010000172.1 GCA_903871865.1 uncultured Burkholderiales bacterium | reverse complement strand
GTTGGGCATCGAACTGGAAATCGGCGGCGCCCAAGGGGATGAGTTCCCCGTCCAGCCACAGCATGTTCTCCATGTTGCCGAAGTAGCCCTGCTGCAGGTTGAAGCCCAGGCCGGGCCGGTGGGCGCTGGCCCAGCGCCAGGCGGTTTCGCGCGCCAGCAGCCCGTCGGAACTGTCCAGGCAGGCGTGGGCGTCGGCCAGGTCCCAGCGCAGGCCATCGACGTCCACCTCGCCGCGCACCGACATCGCCGAGGTCTTGTGGGTGCTGTGCATGGCGCCGCCCTCGATGGGGCCCACGGCCACCATCACCGGCGGAGCCGAAACCAGGTCCAGGTCGGCACGCAGCACGAGGTTGGCGGCCCGCACGCGCAAGGCCAGCACATCGCCAGCCAGGTGCTGCAGGCTGATGGCCGCACCCGGCCCGCGGAAGGCGGTGTCCATGCCATCCAGCGGTGCGTCGGTGACGCGGCCCGACAGGCCGGGCAGGCCGTCCTGGCTCCAGTCGGCGATCAGGCGCTGGCGGAAGCGGTGAAAGACATAGGCGAAGGCCGTCATGCACCAGCCCACATCGACCACGGCGACGCCGATGAAAAGCTCCGGCGTGGCGATGCCCACGTACTGCCAGCGCTTGTGGTGGGCCCAGCGCCACAGGGCGCTGTGCTGGCGGGCCGCGTTCAGGCCCGACCAGTCGATGCGCGCCACACGCCCCTGGTATCGACCCACGAGGGCCTCGCCACCGTGCACGACGGCATCGGGCGCAGGCGGCAGGCCCGCAGGCAGATCACGCCACATCGCAGTGCTTCACGTTGGCTTCAGGCGGTTTTGTTTGCGCCATTGTGCTGGCGGCAAGCCCGTCCAGGCGCGGAAAGCCCGGGTGAACGCGCTTTGTTCGGAGTAGCCCAGCAGCAGCGCGATCTCGGCCAGGTCCAGGCGGGCGTCTTTCAGGTGGGCTTCGGCCAGGTGGCGGCGGGTGTCGTCCAGCAGTTGCTGGAAGCTCATGCCCTGCTCCGAGAGGCGCCGCTGCAGGGTGCGCGGGCTGGTGTGGTGGGCGCGGGCCAGGGCCGCCAGCGAGGTCTGCCCTTCGCGGATGAGCGGCACCAGGGTGCGCCGCCAGGCATCGACGATGGCCGGCACCTGCGAAACCTGGCGCAGCACCTGCTCGGCCTGCTGGTCGAGCAACTGCGCCAGCGCCGGGTCGGACTTGCGCATGGGCAGGGCCAGGCAGGCGGTGTCGAACTCCAGGCGGGTGGTGGGCGCGTTGAAGGCGACCTCGCAGCCGAAGAAGTCGCGGTAGGGCTGGACGTCGGCCGGCGGCGGGTTGACGAAGCTGACCTTGCGCATGGGCCAGTAGTGGCCGGTCATGTCGCGGGCCAGCTGCACCAGCGAAGCGATGGCGGTTTCATCGACCAGGGCACCGGGGCGGCCGCGCTCCACGCCCCACTCCACGACCACGCCATCGGGCAGCACCTCGACGTGCGCGGGGTTGGCGTCATAGACCGAGGCGTGGTAGCGCTCCATGCGCTGCAGGGCCTCGGCCAGGTTGCTGCAAGCCAGGGCGGCGTAGCCCAGCACACCGAAGTGGCGCGCGCTGATGCCCTCGGCGATGCGCAGGCCCAGGCCCACGCGGCCCTCGACGGCATCGACGCGCTTGAGCCAGGCCTGCCAGTCGGCCATGGGCAGGAAGTGCTGGGAGGGGTCGGGCTGGGGGCCAAGCAATTGGCGCGCGTCCAGCCCTTGGCGGTCCAGGTACTCGTACAGCAATTGAGCAAAAGACGCGGCGATGCGGGTGTCAGCCATGGCAGGTCCACGGGGATGAGCCTGCATGATGCCGCGCGCAAGCGCACCTGCCCATCCGGGCTATACGGGATGCGCCAAGCCTCAGCTTGTCGCCATACGTCAAGAATTCGTCTGCGAAGGTCAAGCCAATCCGAAGGCGCCCCCGCAAGATCCCATCACTTTGACACGCGGCGCTCACGGCGCCTGTGACCATGGACAAACTCTCGCCTTGGCTGGACGCCATCCGCACCCACACCGAATGGAGCGACTGGCTGCTGGTGCTGCTCGCCCCGGTGTTCATGGCGGTGGTGGGCATCGAATGGTGGCGTTTCCGCCATGCGAAAAGAAGCGCACCCGATGGCAGCCATCCGCCCATCTACGACCTGCGCGACTCGCTGGACAGCCTCAACCTGGGCGGCTTCTACACCCTGCTGGACGTGCTCATCGTCGTCACCCTCGTGCTGCCGGCCATGGACTGGGTGTTCGCGCACCGCCTGGGCCGCATCGACATCACGCCGTTGAGCTTCGCCGCCCTCTACCTGGGCGTGGAGTTCTGCTACTACGGCTTCCACCGCGCCAGCCACCGCATCCGCTGGTTCTGGTGCGCGCACGTCGTGCACCACGGCTCGGAGTTCATGAACTTCACCGCCGCCATGCGCCAGAGCTGGCTCTACAGCTTCGCGGGCAACTGGCTGTTCTAC